>NZ_LKBY01000095.1:0-91075 GCF_002699915.1 Pseudomonas sp. ICMP 8385
TGGCAGTCACGCCTTCAGCTTTATCAATGCCAACAATGAGCGCTACTGGGTCAAGTTCCACCTGCGGACCCAGCAAGGCATCGAAAACCTCACCGATGCCCAGGCCCAGGAACTGGTGGGACGCGACCGCGAATCCCACCAGCGCGACCTGTATGAAGCCATCGAGAACCAGGACTTCCCGCGCTGGAAGCTGTTTGTGCAAATCATGCCGGAACAGACCGCGAATCCCACCAGCGCGACCTGTATGAAGCCATCGAGAACCAGGACTTCCCGCGCTGGAAGCTGTTTGTGCAAATCATGCCGGAACTGGAAGCGGGCACCTACCATATCAACCCTTTCGACCTGACCAAGGTCTGGCCAAAAGCCGACTACCCACTGATCGAAGTGGGCGTCATGGAGTTGAACCGCAACCCCGAGAACCATTTTGCCGACGTCGAACAAGCCGCTTTCTCCCCGGCGAATGACTGATCGAAGTGGGCGTCATGGAGTTGAACCGCAACCCCGAGAACCATTTTGCCGACGTCGAACAAGCCGCTTTCTCCCCGGCGAATGTCGTCCCGGGCATCAGTTTTTCACCGGATAAAATGCTCCAGGGCCGTCTGTTTTCCTATGGCGACACCCAGCGCTACCGCTTGAGCGTCAACTTCCAGCAAATCCCGGTGAATGCCCCCCGAGGCGCCACCCGGGTCAACAGCTATCACCGCGATGGACTGATGCGGGTTGATTCCAATGCCGGAGGCACCACCTCCTAAAATGCCCCCCGAGGCGCCACCCGGGTCAACAGCTATCACCGCGATGGACTGATGCGGGTTGATTCCAATGCCGGAGGCACCACCTCCTATGAACCGAACACCCGCGGCGAATGGCAAGAGCAGCCCGATTTTCAAGAGCCGCCCCTGACCCTGGAAGGCGCGGCCGGCCACTGGAATCATCGGGTCGATCCCGATTATTTCTCCCAGCCCGACCCTGGAAGGCGCGGCCGGCCACTGGAATCATCGGGTCGATCCCGATTATTTCTCCCAGCCCGGCGCCCTGTTCCGAAAAATGTCCGCGGAGCAAAAACAAGCGCTGTTCGATAACACCGCACGCGCCCTGGCGGGGGTTTCCACCCCTATCCAACGCCTGCATATAGAGCACTGCACCAAGGCCGATCCCGAGTATGGGAGCGGCATTATCAAGGCCTTGGCAGCCTGCCAATAACCCTGGACGGGGCTCCCGGGTCAACCAGGAGCCCCCTTGGCCTTGGCCGCCTAAAAACGAAAGGTGCCACGAACAGACAAGAATTGACTGTCATCCCCTCCAGCCTCCCGCACCATTTTTGCCACCGCGTAGTATTTGTAATCCAGGTCGATCGTCAGATTGCTTGAAGCCAGCCATCTCAGATTGGCCCTGGCAATCGTCCCGATCTCGCGCCCCGCCCCCTGACCGGAAGGCACGATGGGCACCATGCCCGGGACATACACGGCATCCCCGGCACGCTGCTTCCAGGCCTTGAACACCCCAGGCTCGATGCGCACCGTAGGCCATGGCGAAAACGCCAGGACCGGGCCGACAATAATGGCGTTGGAAAGGGTGATCAACGCCGCTTCGCCATACACCCCATTGCGCGGGAACAACGGGTCGAAGGTCTCGACCTGTTTGTCGCCGGCCTGCCGATCGCCACTGGCCGCGTCAACCCGCAACCCCAGGCGCGGGCGCCAGGGCGCTGAAAAGGTGTAGCCACTGTCCGTCGAGAAGGCCCAGGCACGTATATCCCCGCCGGCCAGCGTGCCGGACTGCCCGGCCAGGTCCCAACTCCAATCCAGCGCGCCGCTGTTTCCAAATAGCCTTGTGCCGAAGGTGTAACGCTGCTCCGCGCCGGTCAGCCCGGCCAAGGTTCTGCGCTCGGTTTCCAGCCCAAAGGCGTAGAGGTCGATGTTCCATTGCGACGACAACGGTAACGTGCCGTAGAGACCGTAGAACTTGACTTGATTGTTCGACCCATCGTCGAAAGAGTCGGTGCCAAGCCTGACCGGACGTACGGCAAAAACATCCAGCCGCGTGCGCGGAGCCCATTCCAGGGTCAACCGTAAACCATCGAAGGCCTGCCGCACATTCGGCGTTTCCCGGTAAGTGACAAATGCCTGGGCACCGTAGGCCATTTCCTGGCGCCCGAGCCGCGCCGTCAGCATTGCACCGCCCAGCTCGAAGCGACCATCGATGAAGGCCTGTTGTATATCGTTGCGGCTGGCATCGGTCGGTGACGGTGAGTCCTTGCCCCAGGCCCGGGTATTCTGCACCTGCGTGAAAATACGCAGGCCACCGTCGAACAAATGCAGGTCGGCATGGGCTTGCAGCCGCTGCATCAAGGCGGAATCGTCATGCCCGCCCCGCAGGCCAAAAAACGGCCTGTCGACGGTATCGGCCCGGTAACGCACCTCGCCACCGGTTTGCAGCCAGGCCGAGTCGGACAAGCGATGAAAACGCATGGCATCGAACGGGTCGGTCCGCTTGCGCGCATCGTCGAGAAAACGATAGTCCTCCATCCAGCGCGGTAACCCCGGGCGTAGCGGGCGCTCTTGCTCCAAAGGGTTGCCGAGTGCCAGATCGGCACACAGTAAAAGTGACGGTGCCATCAGGCTTGCACCTGCCAACAGCGTCGAAGAACGTCTAGAAATCACGGTTCCCAACATCTTCAGATTCTCTTTTTTGTTTTTATTGGGTAGCCGTCAACACCGGTCAGGCATTCGCCAACCGGAGCCGCAGCCGCTGCAAAGAGAAAGACGCGCCGTGCAAGCGCGCCTATTTAAAGGGTTGTCACTGAATACAACGGTCGAAAAGGCAAAACATCTGACCGTATTTATAACGGACCGGGGCCGGGACCACTCCACTGTCCCGGGCATACTTGTCCCAGTCGGCGGTCAGCTCGGCGAGCTTCTTCGGGTTGTCCGCCGCGACGTCATGGGCCAACGTCATGTCCTGCTGCATGTCATACAACTCCCAGCGCCCGCTGCCATACGGCGGCGCCTGGAGCTGGGCAACCCACTGGCCGCTGTACAACGCGCGTCGACCATTGAACTCCCAGCCCAATATCCGTGGCGCCTGCTGGCGGCCCTCAAGCGCAGCCAGCATCGAGCGCCCCTGCAACGGCAAAAGCGCAGCCCCCTGGTACTGTTTGGGATAACTCACTTGCGCCAATTCAAGAACGGTCGGCAAGAAATCCTTGGCATGCAGGATCTGCCGATTGATCGTGCCTTTGGCGCTGAGCGCTGGATAACGCACAATCGCCGGCACATGGATCCCACCGTTGGCCGTGAAGCCCTTGAAGTAAGGGAATGGCGTCGCACTGACCTGCGCCCAGCGTGGCCCCAGTGTCACGTAGGAACCTTTTCGTCCCATATTTTGCGGGCTGTTATCGAATGTCTTGTCCACCCACTCGCGGATCCCGTCACGGTCGGCCGTTGTGCCCAGGGACTCGGGGGTCGCCGACTCCGGGCCGTTGTCGGACATGAACAGAATAAAGGTGTTATCCAGCTCGCCACTTTTGCGCAGGTGTTCAAGTACCCGGCCAATGTTGTGGTCCATGTTGTCGACCATGGCCGCATAAATCTGCATGGCCCGGGTTTGCTCCTGGCGTTGCGCCTCGCTCAGGTCCTCCCAGGCAGGCAGCTTGTCCTTGAGCGGATCGTTGGCCGTGGTCCCCGCAGGCACCAGCCCCATCTCGATCATCCTGGCCAGGCGCTGCTGGCGTAGCGCTTCATAACCCTGGGCGTAGTCTCCCTTGTACTTGGCCAGGTATTCGTCTGGCGCCTGCAGGGGCCAGTGCGGTGCGGTAAAGGCCAGGTAGGCGAAGAACGGCTTGTCTGCCTGACGGTCGCGCTCAAGATAGCCCAGCAACTTATCCGTGTAGAAATCGCTGGAATAGAACGGCTCGGGGATCGTCGTGTCCTTGCCATTTTCCTGGTATCGGGCCTTGTAGTTCCCCGGGAACATCTGGCTCTTGTCCATGTGGCTGGCGCCGCCGGGCATCAGGGTAAAGGAGCGCTCGAACCCACGGGCGGCGGCATTGCTCTGTTCGGTGGCACCCAAGTGCCACTTGCCGCTCATAAAGGTGTTGTAACCCGCGCCCTTGAGCAGCTCAGCCACCGTCACCACATTGCGGTTCAGCATGCCTTCGTATCCGGGCTTGCCCTTCTGTTCCGGCTGCAGGTATTCGGCCATCGTGCCAAACCCTGACTGATGATTGTCGATGCCGGACAGCAACATCGAGCGGCTCAACGAACACGTCGGCCCGGCATAGAAGTCCCCCAGGCGGACGCCTTCCTGCGCCAATTGCTGCAGGTTCGGCGTGGCGATTTCACCGCCAAAGGGTTGGGTGTCGGAAAAGCCCAGGTCATCGGCAACGATCAGCAAGACATTGGGACGTTTCGCCCCTTCTGCCTGGCAGATCAGTGATGCCATCGATAGGAACAGCAACCACACAAAACGCGAAAGCTTGCACATGGATTCACCTTATTATTGTTGGTTTTATTGATCGAAGCAGGCCCCTCTGGCCATTGGCACAACCCTCTCAGACATCCAGTACGACACGCTCGCCCACCCGACGCACCGCGACGGGAACCAATTGCGCCCCTTTGCAGGGCCCATCGATACAGGCGCCATCCTTGAAACGAAACATCGCGCTGTGGTGAGCACACATCAACAGGTTGCCTTGATAGGTGCAGAACCGTTGCGGGTGATAGTTGAGCGGCACCGAAAAGTGCGGGCAGCGATTGATGTACACCCACACCTCCCGGCCCTGGCGCACCGCCACCAGGCCCGAGGGGTGCAGGTGCTGATGCCCGGGCAACCCCAGGGCACCGCCATCGGCGATGTCTTCCAACTGGCACAACGTGATGCCGCTCATGTCGGGTCCTGAAGGTGTGGGTTGCCCAGGCTCCAATGCCAAGGGCGGATCTGCAGCGAGGCAAACAACCCGCCCTGGACATAGGGGTCGTCCTGAACGAATGCTTTCACGTCGGCCAGGCTGCCGGCTTCGATGACCAAGAGTGTGCCGTTCATGTTGACACCGCCGTCATCGAGGGTCGGCCCACCAAACCGCACCACCACCCGATGTGCCTGGGTTGCCCGCAAGTGCGCTTGATGACTGGGGCGCAATCGCTGGCGCAAGGCCAGGGAGTCGGGGTGGTCAGAGGCGAATATCGCAAACAGCTGCGCCATGGCTTACTCGGCCTCCATGACAAATTCATAACTCGCACGCTTGAACGGCAAGGCGATCCCCAGTCGGGAGGACACATCGTCATGGGTCACGCGATCTTCATAGATCACCTGCAAGGACTGTTTGACGCCAAACACCGCGTCAGACTCCAGGTACGGATCATCCCGATTGAACAAGTGGGTCACCAGTGTGCGATAGCCCGGTTGTTCAATCAGGAAATGCAGGTGCGCGGGGCGCCATGGGTGGCGGTTGGCAGCCTTGAGCATGCGGCCGACGGGGCCGTCGGTGGGGATCGGATAACACACCGGGACTATCGTGCAGATCGCAAAATAGCCATCGGCATCGGTGCGGTAACGCCCTCGCAGGTTGCCCAAGGGCTGCTCTGGATCCTGGCCCGAATACATGCCATTTTCAGCCGTCTGCCAAACGTCCAGCACGGCACCGGCCAGGGGGTTGCCATGGGCGTCCACCACACGCCCGCGCACCAGTGCCCTCTGGCCCGGGGTGAACGCCATGTTTTCGCCGTAGGCCCGCTCAGGCATGCCTTCGATATAGAACGGCCCGAACACCGTGGTTTGCGTGGCATCGATGCTGTGTCGGTGGTTGATCGCATCGACCAGCATCGACACACCGAGGGTATCGGACAACAGAATAAATTCCTGGCGCACCTGGCCATCGCACATGTGCCCGGTGTCCGTCAGGAAGCGGATCCCGTCCAGCCATTCGCGCTCGGTCAGTTCAACCTCGCGGACAAACCCATGCAGATGGCGAACAAGGCTGTGCATGATCTGCTTGAAGCGCGCATCGGGGGTATTGTCGAAACTGTTCAGCACCTGCTGGGAAATCTGCGCCTCAAGGTCGGTGTTGTGATCGCTCATTGTGGTTACTCCGAAATGACTGAGAAGACGCCACCTGTGATCAATCGGCTGGCGCCAGTCCGTTCCTGGCCCGCGTCAACAGCGCCTCGATGGGCTGGCGCTCGAACGGTCGCGGGTTGTAGTACGGGCTGGCACAGGCGATTTGCGCCGCTTCGGCCGGTCCGTGCTCAGGCAGGCCGATTTCAGCCAGGGCCAGGGGAACCCCCAGTTGTTGGTTCAAGGCGTACAACAGTTCCCCCACCTCTGCGGCCTCATTGCCCCCCAAGGCACGGGCAGCCCGCTGTAAAGGTCCAGCAGCCGCCTGCCGGTTGTAATGCGCGGCATGGGGCAGGACGATCGCGTGAGCCTGGGCATGGGGCAGGTTGAACGTCCCGCCCAGGGTATGGCAAAGCTTATGGTGCAGGGCCATCCCCACCGACCCCAGGCAAATACCGGCCAACCACGCCCCATACAACGCCTGGCTGCGGGCGTGTGGGTCATTGGGGTCCTTGACCACGCCCGGCAAGGCCTGCGCCAGGGAGCGAATGGACTCCTCGGCCATAAAGCCGATGATCGGGTTAGCGTCTTCGGCATACAACGCTTCCACCGCATGGGCCATGGCGTTCATGCCGGAGCACGCGCTAATCTGCGTTGGCAGGCTCAGTGTCAGTTGCGGGTCGTAGATGACGGTCTTGGGTAAAACCCTGGGATCGCGCCCGGTTTTCTTCAAGCGATTTTCGGTCAGCCCGTAAATCGGGGTCATTTCCGAACCCGCATAGGTCGTCGGCACGGCGACGATCGGCAAGCCCGACTCCATCGCAATCGCCTTGCCCAGGCCAATGGTCGAGCCGCCGCCAATGGCTACGCAGCAATCGGCCCCAAGACGGGCCGCCTCCAGGCGCGCCGCTTGCGCCACCTCCAGTGGCACATGCATCACCGCCTTGGGATAGATACCGGCCGCACGCTCACCCAGCAGCGCCGCTACCCGCTCGCCAAGCCCCTGTTGTTCCGGCGTGGTGAGAATCAGCGCGCGCTTGGCCCCCAGACGCTCGATCTCTTCGGCCAGCGCCGAGAGCTTGCCCCAGCCGAACACCACACGGGTCGGCAGGCTTTGGTACACAAAAGAATGCATGGCAAACCTCAGCGTTTGAAGTGAGGAGGGATTTTGGCATCGACATTGACCCAGACCGATCGCGCCTCGGTGTAATCATGGATCGCCTCAAAGCCCATTTCCCGGCCGTAGCCCGATTGGCCGACGCCACCAAAGGGGCTGCCGGGGCTGACGCGCTTGTAGCAGTTGATCCAGCACATACCGGCGTGGATGGCATTGGCCATTTTGTGGGCCCGGGTCAGGTCCTGCGTCCACAGGCCGCTCCCCAGCCCGTACTCGGTGCTATTGGCGATGGCCAGCGCCTCTTCATCGGTGCTGAAACGCATGACCGTGACGAAGGGGCCGAACACCTCCTCCTGGCACACGCGGTCCTCAGGCGACGCCTCGATAACCGTCGGCTGCACATAGAAGCCGTTGGCCAATGCCGGATCATCGGGCGCCTTGCCACCGGTGAGGATTTTGCCGCCCTGCGCCAGCGCAATATCGACATAAGCCAGCACGCGGTCACGGTGCAGGGCCGAGGTCAATGGCCCCATTTCGGTCGCCGGGTCCATCGGGTCGCCCAGGCGAATGGATTCGGCCAGCGCGATAAAACGCTCAAGAAAGCGCTCGGCAATATTCTTGTGCAGAATCAGGCGCGAACCGGCAATGCAGGCCTGGCCCTGGTTGTGAAAGATCGCCCAGGCGGCGCCGTTGACCGCCGCGTCCAGATTGGCATCTTCAAACACAATGTTGGCGCCCTTGCCGCCCAGTTCCAGCTGAATGCGCTTGAGGTTGCCGGTTGACGCCTCCACGATCCGGCGACCGGTCGATGTCGACCCGGTAAAGGCAATCTTGCCCACACCCGGGTGCTCTGCCAGGGCCTGGCCGGCGGTATGGCCATAACCCGGCACAACGTTGACCACGCCCTTGGGGAACCCCACCTCGGTCATCAGCTCGACAATGCGCAAGGTCGATAGCGGCGTGATTTCAGAGGGTTTGATAACGATGGTGTTGCCGGCCGCCAGGGCCGGCCCCATTTTCCAACTGGTGAACATCAGCGGAAAGTTCCACGGCACGATCTGCCCGACCACACCGATCGGCTTGCGCTGCACATAATTGAGGAACCCGGCCTCCACTGGAATCACGGCGCCTTCGATCTTGTCGGCCATCCCCCCGAAGTAGCGGAAACAGGCCGCCGTACGCGGCACATCGAGGCCCCGGGAATCACGAATCGGGTGGCCGGTGTTCAGCGACTCAAGCTGCGCCAGTTCTTCAGCGCATGCTTCGATCCTGTCCGCCAGCTTGAGCAACAAGCGCCCGCGCTCGGCGGCGCCCAGCGCCGCCCAGGGCGCAAACGCACGCTGGGCGGCGGCGACGGCAAGATCGATGTCAGCTGCTTCGGCGGCGGCGACACGGGTGATCAACGAACCGTCATGGGGCGACACCACGTCAATGGTGCCACCGGCGAGCGCATCCACGAATCGGCCATCGATATAGAGCTTATTTTGCATAATACTTTCCTCACACCGTGCCACCGGCACAGCGTCTGACGACGTGATTCTGGAGAACATGGCCCGGCAGGTGCCGGGCCAGGCGCGAAGCCCTAGAACTCGATCGGGTAGGGTTTGAGCTCGCCGCTTTCATAGCGTTGCGGCAGATCGGGGGTCGCGTTTTCCCACACCAGCAGCATTGAGCGCTTGGTCGAATACCCCTGGTGACGGATGTCTGCCGGCATGGCGCAGATATCGCCGGCGCGCATGGTGATGCGGGCTCGCGGGCTGCCGTCCTCCTTGTCGCCCACGTCCCAGATGATTTCGTCGGACAGTTGCAGGAACCACTCGACCCGGTCATTGCCATGGAACACCGGCAGGATGAACTCCTCCGTCGTTGGGCAAAACAGGCTGGCCTTGCACACCGAGGTCACCGAGGGGTTCCAGGTCACATCGGAACGCGACAGGTACTTGAACAGGCTGAAGGCATGCAGTTGCCCCTCGAAACCCGCGGCGGCATGCACTTGTGGTTCGTCCTGGTCCACATCGCTGAATTGACGGTTGACCGGCAGGTCGTTACGCAGTGGCGAATCATCCGCCAGCCCGGGCATGCGCTTGGTGGCAATGCGAAAACGCTCGATGGCCTCGATGTTGTGACCGTTCTTGCGCCCGAATGCGGTTCCGGTTTCTTCCGGTGCCGCGAACGGATCGAAGGTGGCATTGGTCCAGTCGTACAAAATGGCTTTGAAGGTCGCCATGATCAACGGCGTTTCAAAATTCTCGGTGTAATTGACGCCCGCCGCCTTGAGCGTGCCATTGAATGTACCGGCGTACAGATCGACTTTGCCGTAATAATTGCGGGTCCCGATAACGTGGTCGAAGTTGACCCAGCCGTAGAAAAAGCCCCAGGCCACGTCTCGCATCATGGCGCGCAAAAAGGCGTCGATTGGCATCAGGTGCGAGCGGGTCTGCCCCTTGGCGGGCCAGGTAATCCGGGCAAAGTATTCATCGCGTGACAGCTCGAAGGCGCCAAGCGTAAAGGTGCAATAGCCGGTGACCGCATGGGGCGCGCTGGCCTGGACGTCGTGGTCGGCAAAGGATGGCAGGTCGACAGTTTTTTCAAGCATGGCCATGACGGCATTCCTCTTATTGGGCTGATGGCGCTTGTCACAAGGCAACAAGGCAGGTCACTGCAGGCAGATGTCTGCCCACTTCTCGACCGACAACACGCCCTTGATGGTTTGCTGCAAGATCACCCCCGGGTGGCGGCTGTCGAAGCGGTATGCCGTGCCAGCGGGCAGCACACACTGGTGACCCCGCTTGAGCAGCACATACCCCATCGGTTTGCCCGCCGGCAGCTCGCCGGCCAATTGCGTGCCCTCGCCGGCGGTCAACGGCGCATCGAGCTTGAGAAAATCCACGCGGACCTCGCCATCCATGACAATGGCGAATTCGTCGTGCGCGGCCGTGAACCAAGGCGACTGGCCTTCGGCACGCAGGGTTTCAATGACGTAGCCGAGGTTGAGGCCGACCACGACTTTTTCGTAAGGCGCGGACTTTTGCGCCACTTCAAAAATATTTGAAAAGGCATAGTGACTGGCCTGGCCCTTGATGATTTCAACCGAGCCTTTGTCGTATTTGTCCAGCGAGCCGAAGATCGTTTCGATTGCAGTGCTACCCATGGTGTTCACCGTCTTGTTGTTGTCACAGTGGGTCAACGATACGTCGCACATCCCTTGGCAACAATGACTGCACCGGCGACAACAGTGTTCGCCAAACGCAAACACTGGCAGGCCAGGCACCTCACTAACGCACCCAGCCGCGCGCCAGCAAAGGCTTGTCCCAGCAAGGCTCGTCACCGAAGTTTTCCACCAGGAAATCAATCAGCGTGCGCACCTTCAAAGCCCGGCGCTGGGTCGCCGGATACACGGCGGAAAAGTTGAAGGATGACAACGCGTATTCAGGCAGGACCGGGATCAGCCGGCCACTGAGCAAGTCATCGCTTGCCACCAGTGTCGGCAAGCAAACAATACACACCCCGGTTGCCGCGTAGTCGCGCAGCAAATGCACCGAATTGGAGCGCACCTGGCCCGGCAGGCTCAGTTCCACCTGCTCATTGTCGGCGGTGAAGATCCAGCGGTTACGTGACGGATAGCCCTCGTACAAGGCGATCTTGTGTTGCAGCAGTTCTTGCGGGTGCCTGGGCGCGCCGAACTCGGCGACATAATCGGGCGACATACAAAACAAGCGGCGCACGCTGAACAGCTTGCGCTCGATCAGGGTCTCGGCCATGGGCGGGAACATCTGGAAGGCCACATCGAAGCCCTCTTCGATCGGGTCCACCACCCGGTCGTTGACGATGACGTCGACCTCGATGTCCGGGTACAACCCGGTGAACTCGGCCAACATCCTGCCGAAATGACCGATGGCAAAGCCAGGCAGCATCTGCACGCGCAATTTGCCGGTGGGCTTGGCGCGCAACTCGCGCATGTGCTCGGTCAGCGAGTTGAAGCTGGCGACCATATCCGCGCATTCCTTGTAGTACGTCTCGCCCACCTCGGAGAGCCGCACATGCCGTGTACTGCGATGGAACAGCGGGGCATTGATGAACTGTTCCAGTTGTTGAATACGATGGGTGATCACCGAGCGGGTCACGCCCAGTTGCAGGGCTGCCTTGGCGAAGTTGCCGGTCTCGGCCACACGCACAAAGGCTTCGACACTGAGTAAACGGTCCATGGGGTAGGTTCTCTGGCGGCTTTTGTTCTTATAGGAACGGCGAGGTTAGCCTGCTAACCCCTTTCCACTCCACCACCTTGGCACACGCTACGTTTGCCCCGGGACCGACAAGCGCCGCTGCATGGGGAAAACCTGCCAACCCAGGCGTTCGCTGATCAGGCCCCAGACACCTTGCGGCGCCTTGAGCATCATCACCACCGCCACCACGCCCAGGATAATCATGTACAAGGCCCCGAACTGGGCCAGATAACCACGCAACAGGAAGTAAATCAGCGTACCGATCAAAGGCCCCTCCAAGGTGCCGATGCCGCCAATGATGACGATAAAGATCACCACCGCGGTCCAGTCCTGCAGGCTGAACGCGGCATCCGGTGAAATGCGCAGCTTTTGCAGGAAGATCAGCGCCCCGATCACCCCCGTGCACCCGGCGGCCAGTACATACACCATCAACTTGACCCGGAAGGTGTTGACCCCCAGGCTGCCGGACGCCGGCTCGGAATCGCGAATCGAAGCCAGGGCCAGGCCCTGTCGCGAACGCAGCAACAAAAACACCACCGCCACCGCTGCAATCGCAATGGCCAGTGCCGTGAAGTAGACCAGCATTTCGCGCTCGTCCCGGTCACTGCCGATCTGGCGCACGATGGCGGCGGGCAGGCTTTGCCCGGAACCGCCACCGAAATGGCTGATCTGCGCCAACCCCAAGCGAAAGACTTCCGCCACAACCCAGGTCCCAATTGCGAAATAGGCACCGCGCAAGCGAAACACGATCAGCGCCGTGGGAATCGCCAGCAAGGCCACCAACACACCGGAGAGCAAAACCGCGAACAATGGCGGCACCCCCACGTGCATGGACAACATAAACAACAGATAGCCGCCCAGCCCGACGAACGCCTGCTGCCCCACCGAGACCAGGCCTGCGTAGCCGGCCAGCAGATTCCACATTTGCGCCAGGGCCAGGTAATAGGCGAACTCGATGACCAGCCGCAGGCTGGAACGCTCGGCCCAGAACGGCGCACTGATCAACACCACGACACAGATGCCCAGCAGGGACAAGCCGATCAGGCTGCTGGTGGTGCTTCTGTGTACTCGATAGCCGGGCGCAGGATTATTCAGGGCATTCATCAGTCGACACTCCGAGGGAACAGGCCACGCGGGCGCACGACCAGGATCAGCAGAAACACCAGGTGACCGGCGAGGATTTGCCAGCCGGGATCGATTTTGGCGCCCAGGGTCTGGGCCACACCGAGAATCACCCCGCCGGCCAGGGTGCCCCAGAGGCTGCCCAACCCGCCAATGATCACCGCTTCAAAACCGTACAACAGCCGCGCCGGCCCTACCGTGGGGTCGAAACTGGTGCGAATCGCCAGGAACACCCCGGCAATCGACACCACGGCCATGGCCAGCGCCATGGCCAGGCCGAAGATATGCCTGTTGTCGACCCCCATCAGGCGCGCCGTTTGCGGGTCATCGGAAGTGGCACGAAATGCCCGGCCGAGCGCGGTTCTGTAGAACAGCAATTGCAGGCTGGCGATGATCAACAACGCACTGCCAAACACGATGAGCGGCATCAGCCCCACGTTCAGACTGCCCAGGCTGACACTGGCGACCTCAAGCTCGCCCTGGGACAACTTCTGGCTGTCGGCGCTGAAAAACTCCAGCAGCGCGTTTTGTACGATGATCGACAGACCAAAGGTCACCAGCAGTGGCGGCAGAATGTCCTGGCCGAGTGTGCGGTTGAGCAACAACCGTTGCAGCAGATAGCCGAAACAGAACATCAGCGGCACCACCACCAGCAAGCTGGCCAGGGGGCTGAACCCCAGGTGATTGACCACCACCAGCGCCAGGTAAGAGGCCAGTACGATAAAGTCGCCATGGGCGATATTGACCAGGCGCATGATGCCGAACATCAACGACAGCCCCACCGCGAACATCGCGTAGAGGCCACCCAGCAACACGCCCTGCAGCAATGCATTGAGCCATTCCATAACTAGATCCCGAAGTACGCGGTTTTGATATGTGCCGGATCCACCTCTGCCGGGCGACCGCTCAGGGACACACGCCCTTCCTGGAAGCAATAGAAGCGGTCGCAGACACTCAAGGCCTGATTGATATCCTGCTCGACCAGAATCACCGTGGTGCCGTCGGCCTTGATCGAGGGCAGTGCCGCATAGATATCCTTGATCGTGGTCGGCGCCAGGCCCAGGCTGATCTCGTCGCACAACAGCAGGGACGGGTTAGCCATCAAGCCCCGGCCAATCGCCACCATTTGCTGCTGGCCGCCGGACAGGGCAGTGCCAGGACGCTTGCGCAGTTGCTCCAGCACCGGGAACAACTGATAGATCCGCGCCAGTGTCCACGGCCCGGGCCGCCGGCTGTAGGCGCCGATCAAGAGGTTTTCCTCGACACTCAACGACGGGAACAGCTTTCTGCCTTCCGGCACCAACGCAATGCCTCGCTCAAGCACTTGATTGGCCGCCATATCGCCAATGGCCTGGCCCATGAACTTAATGGCGCCGGGCTGATTTTTGATCAGGCCGGCCAACGAGCGCAGGAACGTCGACTTGCCCGCGCCGTTCGAGCCGATGATCGCCACGGTTTCGCCCTGCGCAAGGGTCAGGTTGATATCGAACAGCGCCTGAAAGTCGCCGTAACCGGCACTCAGTTGTTCAACGCACAACACCGTTGAAGAGATCGGCATGGTTCAGCTCCCGATACCCAGATAGATGCTCTGGACCTGGGGGTCGGCCATCACGCTGCGCGGCTCCCCTTCCGCCAGCTTGGCCCCGAAGTTGATCACCGTCAGACGGCTGACCACCGCCAGCAACGCATGCACGATGTGTTCGATCCAGATGATGGCGACGCCCGCCTTATGGATGCCCTGGATGGTTTCCACCAACGCCAGGCATTCCGGTTCGGTCAGCCCGCCAGCGATTTCATCGAGGAGCAACAGGCGCGGTTGGGTCGACAAGGCACGCGCCATTTCCAGGCGTTTGCGCTCAAGCAGGGTCAATGAGCCCGCCAGTACGTTGGCCTTGGGAATCAGGCCTGTCAGCTCCAGGATCTGGACGCACCATTGGTTGGCGTCCTGATGGCTCAAGCGCCCGCCAAAGGTGGCGCCGACCAGCAGGTTCTCGAACACGGTCATTTTTACGAACGGATGCGGGATCTGATGGGAGCGGCCGATGCCTTGGTGGCAACGTTTGAATACGGGCTCGCGGGTAACGTTGCGGCCCTCGAAATGGATCGTGCCGCTGTCGGCCGCGACGCCTCCGGCAATCAGGTTGAACAGCGTGCTTTTACCGGCACCGTTGGGCCCTATGATGCCCAGGGCCTCACCCGGTTGCAGGGCCAGGCTCATTGCCTGCGTCACCTTCACCGCCCCATAGCTTTTATGCACATCGTTCATGTGTAGAAGTGGCTGTTGCATGGTGCACCCGCTTTTGTTGGAGCGATCAATACGTAATGGCCTGCATCTCGCCACCCAGGGGGATGCCCGGTGCGGTGGCGTTGCTGGTCACGATCAGGTCGTATTGCTGGTCTTTGCCCAAGCGCCACTGGCCGCTGACCAGGGGGGTCTTGGCGACGTTCTTCACCGGCCCGTCGCGCCAGTTGATCGGCCCGACCACCGTATTGAGCCGGGTCTTGAGCAAGGCATCCCGTACGGCGTGAGGGTTACCGAGTTCCTCGGTACGCTTGAGGATGTCCACTGCCAGTTCAAACAGGGCATGCACAAAACCCAGCGGCTGCGTCCACTGCTTGCCCGTTGCCCGGGTAAAGTCCTGAGCCAACTGTGCGGCGTTGGCGCCGGTCAGCGAGGAACTGAACGGATGCGTCGGGCTCCACCAGATTTCGGTCGACAGGTTGTTACCGGCCTTGCCCAGCGCCTCGACCGCCGTGGGAAACAACAAGGCCTTGCCGACCGATACCACTTTGGGCTTGAAACCTTGCTGGCGGGCCTGGGTCCAGAAGGTGTTCAGGTCTGGGGGAATGACCACCCCCGTGACGATTTCCACCTCAGCGCGCTTGAACGCGGCGATCTGTGCCGAAAAGTCATCAGTCAGGCTTTGAAAGCGCCCGGGATCGATCAGCCGCAAGCCCTTCTGTGCCAACACCGGCGGGAAGCCTGACTGGGCGTCGCCCCACGCATTGCCGTCACCGTCGTTGGGGAACAGGCCCCCCACGGACTTGTTGGTCGGCATGCCCTCCCACATTGCGGTGTACGTGCCGATGACATCTTCCAACCCCCAGAAGAAGTGGTAGGTCCACTCGAACCCTTGATCGCGCTGACCACCACGGGTAAAGAACCAGGGCTGCCACGGCGCGACCGTGGAAATACAGGGGATTTCGTTGATTTCACATTGATCGCAAACTGGGTTGGTGGTTTCCGGCGTTGACGACACCAGCATCAGGTCCACCTGGTCAGACAGAATCAGCTCACTCGCCACCTCTGCCGCTCGGTTGGGGTTGGACTGGCTGTCCTTGACCAGCACCTCCAGGCGATAGGCCTTGCCGGAAACGTCGAGCGTATTCTTCAACAAGCGCTTGAGCGATTCGATGATGTACTGATCGGCCGCCGCAAAGGGTGCCAAGGGGCCGGTCTGCGGGCTGACATAGCCGATTTTGATCACCCGTTCGCCGCCCACGGCGAAGCTCAATGGCAGGCTCGACAACGCCGCTCCACCGGTCACAACGCCGGCGGCCCCCAGGAAATCACGGCGCGAGAAGTCTCGGCCAAACAGTTTTTTATCATTGTTATCTGTCATGTCGTACTCCAAAACGGCTGCGTATCAGCAACGTCCGGGCGCTCAAAAGCGCAGCGTGCAGGTATAACCAACATGCCGGGGCAGATGCTTTACGCAAGTGGACGGTTTAGAAAAAGAAACTGACGTTGCATTCACCGCGCTCGGTTGTACGTCAGGCTACAAGCCCGCGATTACCCCAACAATTCTCTTCTCGGCGACTACAGTGTTTGCGAATCCAGAACAATCGATTGACCTGCCCGAGGTCACTGACAACGACAAAGGGGCGAGGCCGAATCTCTCATTCGCCCTCGCCCCTCTATGGATACCAACCGCCACGTTCTTACCGACCCACCGGGCGATATCAGACCAGCGTCAAGGTCACCTTGATATTGCCCTGTGTCGCATTGGAATAAGGGCACACGATATGCGCCTTCTCCACCAGACGTTCGGCCACATCGCGCGGCATCCCGGGCAGCGAGATCTTCAGTTCGACTTCAATGCCAAACCCGGTGGGAATAGGGCCAATGCCAACATAGCCGTCGATAAGGGTATCGGCCGGCAACTTCACCTTGTCGTTGGCAGCCACAAAACCCAGTGCGCCCAGGAAGCAGGCCGAATAACCCGCCGCGAATAACTGCTCCGGGTTACTGCCCGCCGCTCCGTTACCGCCCAGGGTCTTGGGCATTGTCAGCTTTACATCGAGCACCCGATCTTCGGTAAAGGCTCGCCCTTCTCTGCCGCCACTGGCCTGGGCATGCGCGACATATAACGTTTTTTCAACTGGCATATAAACTCCACCATCAGATACAACGGTTTTAAATGGCTTGCCAAGCGTCAAACACACTTACCTGGCACGCCCCATGACCTCTTCCAGCCGGGCAATCAACTGGGCCTCAGACACTTCGCCAACGGCCAGCAATGTCCGCTCGCCTTTGCGTTCAACCAGGATGCTGGGGAACGCATTGATCCCCCAACTGCGGCAACTCTTGAACTCCTGCTCCACCCGTCTTTTCATCATGGGCGACTCGAACAGCAATACGAACTCGGAAAAGTTCAAACCCAGGTCACAGATACTGCGATAAAACTCCACCTGCGTCGGGTCCTGGCCTTCAACATAAAACTTGTATTGAACCGCCTTGAAGAAATCCAACACGGTGAACGTTTCAAGTTCCTGCAGTTCAATCATCATGGCGGCAGTAACCACCGCGCGGCAGGCCGGCTCCGTGTCGTAGTTAAACGTGTCTCTGGACAATAAGTCCCCGCCGAACGGTTGACCGGTCACTTGCTGGATATGCGCCCACTCGTTTCTCAAGAATGCCTTGAAGGGTTCTGTCCATGGGTCGCCACCGCCGGCACGCAGGCCACCGACCGTCAAAACAAAAGCGATGCCTTGTGCTGAACAATACGCAGCCAGACCTTCAATGACCGGGGAAATCCCCCAGCACCAGGAACACATCGGATCACCGATATAGTGCACGACATATTCGGTTTGCTTTTTGCCTAGCGTCAAACCAGGGGCACTTGCCTCGCCATCAACTGAACAGGTGCGCGATTCAGTATCACATTTAATCATTGCAGCCCCTCAGCGCTTATATATCCACAAACCTGAAATCAATTAACGTTGCTTGGGCAAGGTTAATTCACAATCAGCACTTGAAAAATATATAAAAACTTAAAGGACTAATAAGCTTTGTTGAAATATAGGGTGCCATCGCCAGCCGGCGCCGACGATGCCCCGGCCCTCAATTCCGCGGGCTGTGCCGGTCGATCAGTTCACGCAAGACTTCCTTGAGGGCCTCGATCTTCTTCGCCTCGAAGGGGGCCAGAATTTCACGCTCGTGTTTCTCGGCCAAGGCCACCAGGCCGCTGACCAGGCGTCGCCCCGTAGGCGTGACACGCACCAGAGTATAGCGGCGATCGTCAAGGCTGGTGGAACGCTCGACATACCGCTGCGACTCAAGCCGGGTCAGCAGCCGGGTGACGGTCGGCTGCTTGCTTACCGTGGTCTGGGCAAGGGCGCTAATGGTCATGGCCCCATCACTGGCCAACGTCGACAACACGCGCCACTCCAGCACCGAGAGCCCATGCTGCTCGACGATGGCATGAAACTGGGTGGAGACCAGGTACCAGGCCTGGCCGAGCAATGCGGGCAAATAATTATCAACAAACGCCTTTGTTCTAGCCATTCCAATCGCCGCCTCGTCCTCTTCCTGAACCGGCGACGATTCTAGCCTCTTTGACGGCGGCGGGGGGGAATTACCCGTACCCCGCGACATGCCTCAAGGCCTCCCGGACAGCAGCGGGCAGGCAATCACTGGCCGTGGGCGACTCATGGCACAAACTCCTGGCTGGGCTCGACTGACGGCTCCTCGACGGGGCCAATATCCTCGAAACGAGCCGACTGTTGCGGGCGGCGATTGATCCGCAGGTCAAAGATGTCAAAGCGGTTGTAATGACCGGCGATGTCGTGCATTTGCCGAGGCTGGATGCAGCGCGACAGGTCGATATCGGCGTAGACAATGCCCTCCTCGTCAATCAACGGCTGGCCGATCACCCGCCCATCCGGCCCGAGGATCCCGGAAAACGCACTGTTGCGCCGTGAGAGCAAGGCTCGCGCCTGCGGGTAATCGGGCTCGAGCGCCTGGATAATCTCTTCACTGACCGTCGAGCACGAAACGACCGTGAACAGCTTGCCCTCGAAGCAGTGCGCAGCCGCGCGGACCTTGATGGCCTCGGCCATATCGTAGTCGGACGGGGCCACGGGCAAAGAGATGTAGCTGGCCACATGCACCAACTCCCCATCGGCGATCAAGGCAAACCGGGCCAGGGTGTTGGTGTTCTCACCACACGCCAACGCACCGAGGGGCCCCACCGTCGTGGCATGGACGCGCAGTGCCGAAGCATCGCCAGGCGCCCAGGTCAGTTTTTCGGCCCAGGTCGGCACCAGCTTGCGGTGCCGGCCAAGGATCCGCCCCTCATCGGAAATAGTCACCAGCGTGTTGTAGAGCGTACCCACGCCATGGCTACTCCGCTCGTTGACACCCACGACGACATTGATGTGATGGCGTGCCGCAGCCTGGGCAATCTTGGCAATCTCGGGGCCGGGAATCTCGATCGCCGAGCGCACCAGTTTCTCGAACCATGGGCTGCCTTCAATCGGGCTGCCCATCCAGTTCCAGTAGGGGTAGCCCGCCACAAACACCTCGGGAAAAGCCACCAGTCGCGCACCGTTGTCGGCGGCTTCCTCAATCAGACGGATCACTTTGTCGACGGTGGCGTCGGTGTCCAGGAAAACAGGGGCTGTCTGTACCGCCGCAGCCTTGAATCGGGGGAGTTCAAGCATGACAGTTCATCCGGTTGTACACGAAGGAATCAGGCCAGCCGCACAGGGCTGGCCCGTTGTTTACTGAGGCTGGCCTTTGCGCGGCTCGTCGCCGACGGCAACCACAGGGTTGCGCAGCGTGCCGATCTTCTCGACCCATGCCTCAACCACATCGCCTGGCCACAACCACTCTTGTGGCGTACGTCCGGCGCCTACGCCCGAGGGGGTGCCGGTGGCAATAATGTCTCCCGGTTCCAGGGTGATACCGGCACTGATATCGGCAATCAGCGTGGGGATGTTGAACAACAGATGGCGGGTATTGGAGTTTTGTTTCTCCACGCCATTGACCTTGAGGCTCAGGTTCAGGTTATGCGGGTCGGTGATCTCATCGGCGGTGACAATCACCGGGCCCAGTGGCGCATAGGTGTCCTGCCCCTTGGAGTAGATCCATTGACCGGCGCGCCGGTTGTCACGGGCACTGATATCGTTGAGCACGGTGTAGCCAAACACATGGCCCAGCGCCTCGGCCTCGCTCACACCTTTGGCGCGGCGCCCCATGATCACCGCCAGCTCCACCTCCCAATCCATCTGCCGGGTAATGGCTGCGTTGTGTTCGATGGCATCGCCCGGGCCGATCACCGTGGTCGGAGGCTTGGAGAAAATCACCGGCTGCGTGGGCAAGTCCTTTGAGGTGTCCAGCGAGCGGCTCGACTCCGCCACGTGCTCGACATAGTTCAGGCCGATGCCGAAGATGTTCTTGCGCGGCCGCGGGATAGGAGCCAGCAGCTTGACATTGGCCAACGGCAAAGCCACGTCCAGCGGCCACTGGCCGGCGCAAGCCTTGAGCAGCGCCGTCGTCGAGGCCACGGCATGGGGCCCCAGGTCGATAAAGTCGAGGATATTGTCCGGCAATGCCTGGCCCGAGTGCTGGCCCAGGTGGTGCAGATCAATCACCAGATCGTCCACGATGGCCCCCAGTCGGGCGGCGGCACTCACGTGGGCGCGATAGGTTACGAGTCGCATGGTCGAAATTCTCCAGATAAATACAGCAGGGTGGTGTTCCAGGCCCGGGCTAGGCAGATGGCAGGACCGGTTGGTGGCCGCCGTTGTCAGCCAGCGCCTCCTCTCGGTACAGGCCCAGTTTTTCCATCACCGGCAGGTCGCTGAAACAGAACAGGCAGGCGTCGTCACTCTGGGAGGCATTGACATGCTCATGCCAGGCCCAGGACGGCACACAAAAAATGTCACGCTCCTGCCAGTCAAAGCGCAGGCCATTGATGATCGAGTAGCCTTTCCCCTTGGCCACCTGGTAGATAAAACTGCCGGTATGGCGATGGGCCTTGCCCACGAACCCCGGGCGCAGCAACTGCATGCTCGCGCCGATAGTGGCCAGGACATGGCCGCCATTGACGGGGCTGGTGTAGTGCATCAATGCACCATCGAAGGGGTTGTCGTCGCGGGCTGCCGAATAACGCAGCAGGGCCTCGTAGGTCGGTTCCCACTGGTACTTGAACAAGGGCGAATAGGGCTTGTTCCAGCCGATGTTCTCCGGGCGCAGGCCGGGCGCGCCCCACAGGCTCACCAGGTCGTCGACCGGGTGGCCGATCGCCTGTTGCAAGTCCGGGTGCACGGCATAGAACCCGGCCTCCAGGGCATTGACCAGGGGAATATCCAGGCCGTCCTGCCAGATGCACGGCAGGCCGTCCTCCTCGACACCGTGCTCGTGCCAGGTGCCGTTGGGCGTCAAGACAAAATCGTTGGCGCCCAGTGTCAGCTTGTGGCCGTCAACAATGGTGTAGGCCCCACGCCCCTCCATGATGAAACGCAGCGCCGAAGACGAATGCGCATGCGCGGAGGCCCGCTCGCCCGGGTGCATCACTTGCAGCCCGGAGTACAGCCAGCCCACGGCGGCAGACACCTCGGTCCGCCCCGGGTTGTTCAGGTAGATCACCCGGCGTCCGGCCTTTTCTGGCGTTACCAGGGTGACCGAGCGCAGTACATGCTCACGCAGGTCGCGGTAGCGCCAGAGCACCGGCACGGATTCGGACTGGGGCTGCCAGGGTTCGATTTTATTGGCCACGGTCCACAGTGCACCGGTCTTCAACTGATCCAGCTCACGGTAATAGGCCAGCAGTTCCGGGGTGTCTTCCACGTCGGCGCGCCCCACAATGCCTTCGCGGTATTGGTCATACGAGGTAGTCATGGTCTTTCTCCTCTTTACAGGATGCCGTGGGCACTGGGCCCTCAGGACTTGCTTCGGGTGAAGCTACGCTCAAGCGGGTCTTTGCCCCATTGATAGGGCAACGGCCATTCGACGTCTTGCCAGCCTAGCCTGGCGCTCTCTCTCAGGAGCCAGGCCGAATCGGCCAGATGCGAACGCGACAAGGCACACAGGTCCGCACGCCCCGAGGCGATAATGCCGTTAACCTGGTCGGCCTCGGTGATCGCGCCTACGGCGATGGTGGGCACATGGGCTTCGTTGCGGATGCGGTCGGCAAACGGGGTCTGGTACATACGGCCATACACCGGCCGCTGGTCCGCGACCACCTCTCCCGAAGACGCCGCCACCATGTCCGCCCCGCCTTCACTGAAACGCCGGGCAATCTCTACCGCCTCATCCACCTGGGTCCCGCCCGGGGCCCAATCCGTGGCCGAGATGCGGACCGAGATCGGCAAGTGATCGGGCCAGGCTTGACGTATGGCCGCCAAGACCTGGAGAGGGAAACGCAGGCGATTGGCCAATGAACCGCCGTACTCGTCGCTGCGCTGATTGGTCAGGGGCGAGATGAAACTTGAGAGCAGGAAGCCATGCCCGGCCTGCAGTTCAAGCCAGTCAAAGCCGGCCTCAGCAGCACGGCGCGCGGCATCGGCGAACTGCTTGCAAGCCCGGGCCAGGTCATCGCGGCTCGCTTCGTGCGGCACCTGCGAGATGTCCGCCAGGTACGGCAACGGGCTCGCACTGATCAGCGGCCAGTTACCATCGGCCTGTGGGTGGTCGGCCTTTTCCCAGCCCAACTGCGTAGAACCGCGACGCCCGGCGTGATTGAGCTGCACGCCGATATGCGCCCCACTCTCGGCATGCACGAAGTCGGTGATTTTTTTCCAGGCCACCACTTGCTCGGCGTTCCACAAGCCGGGATCGCCTGCGGTGATACGCGCCTGGGGCGAGACCGCCGTGGCCTCGGCCAATACCAGCCCGGCGCCGCCCAGGGCCTGGCCACCAAGATGGACCAGGTGGAAGTTGCCTGGCAGGCCATCCTGGCTGGAGTACAGCAAGGTGGGCGAGACCACGACCCGATTCTTCAAGGTCACACCGCGCACCGTGTAGGGGGTCAGAAACGGCGGGCGTGGCCGCTCCCCCGTGCCCGTCGGCACCCCCGCCTGCTGAGCCTGCCAGCGTTCGTAATCGCCAAGCCACTGGGGGTCGCGCAAGCGCAGGTTCTCGTGGGAAATACGTTGCGAGCGGGTCAACAGAGAGTAGGCAAACTGCTCCGGCTCCAAACGGGCATAACGCGCCACGTTCTCGAACCATTCCGTGGAGTTGCGCGCCGCATTCTGGATCTTCAACACCTCGATGCCACGCACCTGCTCGTAATGCGCCAGGCGTTCGCCCAGCGCCCCACCGGCCTTGAGGGTGTTGCACAACTCGATAGCATCCTCCAGTGCCAGCTTGGTGCCCGAACCGATCGAGAAATGCGCGGTATGCGCCGCATCGCCCATCAGCACCACCGGCACTTCGCCGCCTTGCGGGCCATGGGGCTGGGTCCAATGCACCCATTTGCCACAGATCACCCGCGGGAAGCGGATCCAGATGGCCGCACCGCGCAGGTGCGAGGCATTCGAGAGCAGCGGTTCACCGTCAAGCCAGGGGGCGAACAGCTGTTCGCAGTAGGCGATCCCCTCCTCCTGGGACATCTGGTCGATCCCCGCCGCCTGCCAGGTGGCATCGGTCGTCTCGACGATAAACGTAGAAAGGCCGTCCTCGAACTGGTAAGCGTGGGCCTGGAACCAGCCATGCTCTGTGGGCACAAACAGAAAAGTGAAGGCTTCAAACACTTTGCGTGTCCCGAGCCAAACGAAGCGGCAATGGCGCTGGTCGATATCGGGCTGGTAGGTCTGCGCGTAGCGTGTACGCACCGCGCTGTTGACGCCATCGGATGCGATCACCAAGTCAGCGTTGTACTGGCGCGCAATCGCCTGGTCGTCCGTCACCAGGGTTTCAAAGACCAGTTTGACCCCCACCTCTTCGCAGCGCGCCTGCAAGATATTGAGCAGTTTCTTGCGGCCAATCCCGATAAAGCCATGGCCGGCACTGCGCATCAGGCGGTCTTTGAAATGGATGTCGATATCGTCCCAGCGACTGAACTCATTGGCGATGGTCTGCGCGGACACGGGGTCGGCTTCGCGCAGGTTGTCCAGGGTCGCATCGGAGAAGACCACCCCCCAACCGAAGGTATCGTAAGGTCGATTGCGTTCGACCACGACGACCTCATTGGAGGGGTTGTGCAACTTCATCAGCAAACCAAAGTACAGGCCGGCGGGACCACCGCCGATGCAGGCAATGTTCACATTGCGCTCCTTTCGTTATTGTCTTTATTGGGGTTGGAGGAAGCCGTCAGCGCCAGCCGCAGCAGGCTCGGCAACTCGATGGCCTGATGACGCTCCAGGGACGTCGACACCAGGACCTGCGTGACCTTCATGCGCACCTGCCCCTCAAGGTCGGTACACCCCAGCGCCAGGGTCAGCGACTTGCCGCCAAGCCTGATCACCTCCAGGCTCAGTATGACGTCGTCGCCCATGCGGCTGATGGCCTGGAAGTCGGCTTCAAGGTGGACAGTCGGCAACCCGAAACGCAGCTTGCCGATGTAACCGGCGAAGCCCACATCGGGCAGAAGCTCGTCGATCCAGGACTCCAGCAAGTTGTTGAACATCACAAAATATTGCGGGTAGAACACGATGCCCGCCGGGTCGCACTCAGCGAAGCGGATACGGTGCTCACGTACGAATTTTTTCGGACTCATAGGACACTATCCTTGGAAAGGTAAGGCATGACGTTGCAGGCATTCGCGCAGCTGGTGGCCGTGCTCGTCGGCCAATGCCGCATCGCGCAGTTCACGTAGCGTCGTCGGCGCCAGGAAACGGGAGTGTTCGTCCACCACGGCCATCAACGTTTCGTAGTTCTTCAGGCCACGGGCGTGGGTGTCGCTGTAGCCCTTGACCAGGCGCTGGCACTGGGCGGCTTCCAGGGCCAGCGCCGGGTCGATCGCGGCCAGCGTCTGTACCCGTTGCAGCCATACTTCAATGCGCGCGTTTTCCTGGGTATAGCGCAGCGTTACACGGCGCCAGCGACGCCAGCGCGACAGGCCGTAGAGCAGGAGAAAACCGCTCAGGGAGCTGGTCTTGATCGTTCGCCCCTGCTGGGTGAAACGGGCCACCAGGCGATGGGTCCGATGGGGCTTGGCCAGCCAGCGGCCCAGGCCCGCCGGCAAGGTTTCGCAGATTTCTTCGATCCGCGGGTGCATGTACTCTTCAATCGTCAGGACCTGGTCGGCTTTGGAGCGCACCTCGCTGCGCACCCGCTCGAAGCGGCTGCCACGGGTCTTGAGGTCTGCCACCCGGATGGTGTCCTCGTAGGACATCCAGAGCGCCAGGTAACGGGCCGTCTCCCGCAGCAACTCGATATCCCCGCCGCCGGGGGCCGCTGACACTGTCTGGAGGCGGTCCAGATACAGGCGGGCGTAGTCCGGGTCCTGGTAATCGATGAGTCGGCGTACGCCCTCAATAACGATATCCACCACACTGGCCGGAAAACCTCGCGCCCGTTCGAGCAGCCCGGCCACCAGCGGATGCGGCGGCCGTGCGGCCTCAGGGCCCACGGCGGCACTGTGCGGTTCACGGGCTTCGTCCTGGGTCTCGCGTGCCCGGGTATAGCCCGCCTCGAAAGCCTGCAGGCTGGGTTTGACGCCAACGCCCCCGCGCTCAATCGTGGCCTGGAACTGCGTCCGGTTGAAAGGCAGTACCCCCGTGCCACTGAGGGCGCCAAACAACACGGCACTGATAACGCTGCCCGTGCGCTCGGCGACCTGCTCCATGTTGAAGCTGACAAAACGCTTGGCCGCCCGGCTCGCCTGGAGCAGCAGCGCCGCACTGTCGACCCGGCCGTCGCCCATCGCCGACTTCTCGGCAATCGAATAGACCCGGTGGGTCGAGGTCACAAAGGTGGTCCGCTCAGGGGTGACGAAGCCACGCTGCACAGCACGCCCAGCCTCCATCAGCTCCGAGGCCAGCACGATATCCACATCCCCCGGCAATGGCGCCTGCGAGAGCACCGGCACCCTGGCTTGTGGAGCATCGGCACCGGGGAACAGCTCAACGTAATAAATCGTCGCGCCAGTGCGCTGTGCAACCCCGGGAACAGAGGTGGTCTGGGCGAAATAGCCGTTCTGCTCCCCCAGGTTGACAATCCAGTCGGCGAGCACGCCACCGCCCTCGCCGCCCATGGCGAGAATGGCAATCTTGATAGGTTCACTGGGCATAGACAGACTCCAGAGCCGGCACGAGGTGCATACCGGCTCCCATGACAAGTTGATAATTGCCAGCACGGGGCGAGAGGTGCGCAGGCGCGCGTCGGCCCCCAAGGCTGGCCCCACAGGAAAACATGCGTGCTTGATCCATCATGGCAATCTCGCTGGGCGTGCGGGCAGCAGGAACACCGCCACGGCGGCCACCAGGCCTACCAGCGCAAACGCAATGAAGTTCCAGGCCTGGCCTATCCCGCTGCCGGCCACGTAGCCACCCAGCAAGGGCCCGCTCATCGCCCCGAACCGTGCAAAGCTCAGGCCCCAGCCCGTCGCGGCGGCCCGTACCCGTGGCGGGTAGTAGTCGGCCAGATGGCCCGTCAAAATCAGCGAGGCGCCAATGCTCCCCAGGCCCGCAATGGCAACCAGCACATAATTGAGAGCCATGCTATTGCGCGCAGCCAGGGCAAAGATGGCCAACGCCCCCACCAGGTAGAACACCCCGACCACCGCCCGCACGCCGAAGCGATCTGCCGCGCGCCCCAGAAACAAGCCCCCCAACGCCGAGGCCAGGCTGAACATGATCAACAGGCCCAGGCTGGAGCCCAGGTCGTAACCACTCTGGCGCATGATGGTGGGCAGCCAGGTGTTGAGGCCGTAGATCAGCAGCAGGCCGCAGAACAAGGCCACCCAGAAGCAGGCCGTCGCCCGCAGGTGCCGCCGGGCAAAGACCTCGGCCAGTACCTGCTGCCAGGCCGGCTGTTGGCTGAGCGGCTGCGCCGGCAGCTCGGGCACAGCCATCTGCAACTGTGTGGCGAGCCTTGTCGCCTCCTGTGTGCGCCCTTGACCGACCAGGTACTCAAGCGACTCCGGCAGCATGCGCGCCATCGGCCACAGCAACAGCACCGGCAGCACGCCGACGGCAATCACCCCGCGCCACCCCTGGGTGGGCAGCAACCAGATCGCCGCGGCGGCGGCACACAGGATGCCCAGCGAATAACCGGAATACATCAACCCGTAATTGAAGCTGCGGCGCTCGGCTCGCGAATATTCGACGGTCAAGGCCGCGGCGACCGGAATCACACCACCCAGGCCCAAGCCCCCGACAAACCGGAAGAAGCCGAACCAGGCCGGCGTGGGCGCCCAGGCAGCGCCAGCCATCATCAGCGAGAACACCAGCACGCACAGCAACAGCATGCGTCGGCGCCCAAGCAGTTCACTGAGCATCCCCACCAGCAGCGCACCGAAAAACATGCCGATCATCGCGTAGCTGCTGAGCATCCCCAGTTCCAGCGGCGTCAGGCTCCAGGCCTTGTCCTGCGCCAGTGCCGGCAGGATCGCCCCCATCACGCCCACGTCGTAGCCTTCAAACAAGATGGCCAGCCAGCACACGAACAGGACTCTGGCCGTGACCCTGGAAGGTGGGCCGAGCTCGGGGACGTCACTTATGCCCACGCGGTTCATAGGGCATACCGGGAGCGACGGCGGGCATCGGCATCCTGCAACACGCCAATGACTGCGATCCGCACACGCTGGCTGAAGCGGTCCCACCACGAAGGGTTACTGACAATCTGGGCCCGGTAAAACGATGGGCAGAGCACCGCGGCATGGGCGACCTCGCCACAGTTGCCACACCCCACGCAGCTCTCCATCACCATGGCCACCGGGTCTTGGCGCAACGGGTCCGGGTTATCGCGGATCGACAAGGAAGGGCATCCAGAAAGACGGATGCAGGAGTGATCGCCGGTACAGGTATCCGGGTCGATGCCAAAGCGCTCACGCACAACCCGCTGACCGTCGGCCAAGGCTTTGCGCACGACCTTTTTCTCGCGGCGCTGCAGATTGAGCATGCATTCGCTCTGCGCGATCAGCACCTTCGGCCCGGCCTCCTGGGTAGTCAAGGCTTCGCGCAGGGTCGAGACCATGGCTTTGAGGTCATAGGTGCGCTTGATCGTGCGCACCCACTCGACCCCCACCCCCTTGACCGCTTTCTCGATTTCATGACCGGTGCTGCGCGAGGCATTGGCCGCCCGCGACGACAACACATCCTGGCCGCCGGTGGCCGAGGCGTAGTTGTTGTCGATAATGATCGTCAGGTTGTCACTGCGATTGAACACCGCATTGGCGACACCGCTGGTCAGGCCGTTGTGCCAGAACCCCCCGTCGCCCATCAGCGAGATAGCGCGCTTGCTCGCCGGCGCCGTGCCCGGGGCCACGTTGAAGGCCGCTGAACTGGCGCCTCCCAAACCGTACCCCATGGTCGTACTGCCGAGGTTGAAGGGCGGCAGGATCGAAAACAGATGGCAGCCGATATCGGCACTGATGTGATGCTTGCCAAGCTCACGCTCGACCAGCTTGATCGCCGTGAAAATCGGGCGTTCCGGGCATCCGGTACACAGGCCTGGCGGCCGCGGGTGGACGATCCGGTCCAGGGACTGCTTGGCCATCATGGCATTGGTGGCCAGCCCTTCAGGCGACTCGTCGGTCGGCAGCATCACGATCGGGATGCCAAGCGATTGCTCAGGGGCCTGCAGGACCCCATAGCGCTCCAGAAAAGCGCGTACGCCCGCAAGCACCGTGGCGGTGTTGTAGTCCCCGGCCAGCGGCAGCATGTCCTTGCCATGCAACGCCGTTTCCAGCCCCAACTGGCGCAGGATCGTCGAAACGTTTTGCTCTACAAAATTGGGCTGGCCTTCTTCCAGCAGCAAGATGGCGCGCTTGCCCTGGCAGAAGCGTTCAAACTCCTCGTCAACCAGCGGGTAGGCCACGTTCATGACGTACAAGGGAATTGTCGAGGTGCCGTAGACATCGGACAGCCCCAACTTCTGCAACGCACGGATAAGCGTGTTGTAGTTGCCCCCCTGCAGGGCGATGCCGACATCCGCCGCGCCCTCAGAGAAGAACTCGTTGAGCTGGCGCTCTTGGATAAACCGGATCGCCGCCGGCCAGCGTTGCTGGATTTTCTCCCGTTCGTGCAGGAAGCTCGCGGGCGGCAAGACGATGCGGTCGAGGTCGCGCACCGGGTTTTCCAGGGCATCCTTGACCGTAAAGGGCGGCGGGCGGTTATCGGAGGCGACAAACTGACCATGCAGATGGCAAGAGCGAATGCGCATCTGCAACATCACCGGGGTGTTGCTGGCCTCGGACAGATCGAAGCCATCCTTGACCGCCTGCACAATGCTTGGCAGGTTCGGACGCGGGTCAAGCAACCACATCTGCGACTTCATCGCGAACGCATGGCTGCGCTCCTGCATGATCGAGGAGCCTTCGCCATAATCCTCGCCCACGATGACCAGCGCGCCTCCCGTCACCCCGCCGGATGCCAGGTTGGCCAACGCATCGGAGGCCACATTGGTCCCCACCGTGGCCTTGAAGGTAATCGCACCGCGCAATGGATAGTTGACCGACGCCGCCAGCATCGCCGCCGCCGTGGCCTCACTGGCGCTGTTTTCAAAGCGGATGCCATATTCACCCAGAATGTCCTGGGCATCCGAGAGCACGTCCATCAAATGCGAGATGGGCGAACCCTGGTACCCCCCGACATACGCCACACCCGACTCCAGCAACGCCTTGGTGACGGCCAGGATGCCTTCGCCGTTGAACACCTCGCCGGCGCCAGCACGCAACTTCTTCACTTCCTGGACAAAGGATCGCTCGGCCATGGTGCTTATCTCTCTGATCAAGTGAACAAAACTGTCTATGGCTTCTACCTTCATACGGGGAGGCAGTCGCGTCAATGCATGAATAATCATGTAGTCAATCTTGCTGCAAGATCTGGATATGCATAGCAGTACAAGGATAAGAACAGACCAGGCCCAGCCGGCCCTGGCTGAAGGCCGCGAAGAAAAGCGACGTATTTCCACCAGCGGATATTCGGGGAAAGACCTTTATTTAAAGGACATTCACGCTATTTACCGGAAGACATCTACCTGATGGGCACACCGTTTATCCAGCATGCCCGTCATACATTGCATTTTCCGGCGGACCGTGAGATTAATAATTCACCACAGAAAAAGAATATGAATAATCATATGAAATATCAGCAAGCCTCATAGCGCAGAGCCCCAGGCCTGCACGGTCGAGGCTGTTGTTCATAACAATAATCAGGCTGATAGCCGGCCAAGCTCCGAGAGGGGTAGCACCTGTGCAGAATATTCCGACCTCCACCTATTCGCCCGTGCGCGGGCAGGCCGTGCTCTTTTCATCCGAGCGCGTTCTCAACGAACCGGAACGCCTGCTTTTTGCGTCCGCCGACCTGGAGCAAGTGCGCTCCATGGTCGGCCAGGTCATCGCCAATCATCACTTGAAGCAGACCAACGAAGCCGAACGCCTGGACGCGCGCATGCATTACCTGACCCTGGGCGACATCTCGCTGAGCCGCCTGCGCTACGGCGCCAATGTGCAGATCGAGCGCGGGCCCCTGGAGCATTGTTTCCTGGTGCAGATGCCTGTCCAGGGGTGCGCCGTGATCGAAAGCGGTGGCCAGCGCATCGAGTCGTCACTGGAGCTTGCGTCAGTCCTGAGCCCCGGAGACGAGGCGAATATGCAGTGGAGTGGCGATAGCGACCAGATCATGCTGAGGATCTCGCGCTCGCTGGTCGAACGCACGCTGGTTGGGCACCTGGGCCACCCATTGGAGCACCCCTTGCGCTTCGATCTCGGGTTCCGCTGGCAGGATTCGGCCCCCTGGCGATGCCTGCTCTCTTACCTGCTCGATTGCGCAACCCAGTATCCAGCCCTGGCCCAGCACAAGCTGGTCATGACCCATATCGAGCAACTGACCGCCTCAATCCTGCTGACGGCCCATCGGCACAATCACACTGAAAGCGCACCGGCCCGGCGCAGCACCATCCTGCCCCGGCATGTTCGCCGCGCCCAGGACTACCTGCGTGCGCACGCCCATGAGCCGATCAACGCCGAGCAGTTGGCGCAGGCGGCCGGGGTCAGCCTGCGCAGCCTCTACAGCGGTTTCAAGGATTTCCTGGGCATCAGCCCGATGCAGCATCTGCGCGAATTGCGCATGGAACGCGTGCGTGCCGAACTGATCAGCGGCGAGGTGACCAACATCGCCGGCGTCGCACTGCGCTGGGGCTTTACCCACATGGGCCGGTTCAGTAATGACTACAAGCTGCGCTACAACGAAACACCCAGCCAGACCCTACGTCGGCATTGAGCCCCTGGACTTCGATGCCGCTTTCGCCCTGCTCCCACTGGAGGATTCAATGTGATTACTCAAACGGTTATGGCGCCCCATTTCGGGCTCACGGTTCCCGACCTGGAGGCCGCGATCCACTGGTATGTGAGCATACTGGGCTTTCGCCTGCTCACCGGCCCCCTCGAGGTCAGTGAACAAGACAGCGATCTGGGCAAAGCGGCCCAAGCCATTTACGGCAAGGGGTTCGAGCAGTTCCGCTTTGCCCACCTGGCGACGCCAGACAACATCGGGCTGGAGCTTTTCCAGTTCAAGGCGACACCGTCACAGCCCAACGAGAACAATTTCCAGTTCTGGCTCGGCGGCTACAATCATATGGGCCTGACCGCCGTCAATGTGGCCGAGGCCGTCGCCGGTGTCGTGGCCGCGGGAGGCAAGGATCGCAGCGGCGTCCTGCTGATCAACCCGCAAAAAGGCTATGAGATTGCTTACTGCCAGGACCCTTGGGGAACAATCATCGAGTTCTGCTCACACCCCTATGTCAGCATGTGGGAGCAGGCTGGCGACGGCGCCCCTAAAAGCTAGGGCGCGTATGGAAGCGGGCTTGCTCGCGATGACCGACACTGCGCCATCGCGAGCAAGCCCGCCCCTTACAAACAGAGATGAGCGCCTACCTGACGGGCGCTATCTCGTTGGCCACCAGGGTGCCCGATCCCGCCCCCAAGCCTGGGCCCGGGTGGGTGGAGGCCCCGATATGAAACAGGTTGCCCACGGATGTGCGGTTACCACGGGCTTGCCCGGTACTGGCCAATGGTCGCAGCCAGAAGAATTGATCCGGCGAGCAAATCCCCGAATAAGGATCCCCTCCCACCAGGTTGCAATTGAGCGCTTCCAGGTCCGCCGGTGAATAGGCCCGCCGGCCGACAATCAGCCCGGCCAGCCCCGGCATGACCCGTTCCAGACGTGCTTGCACCCGGTCGGCGAAGGCTTCCCGCACGCCCTCGTTCCATTGGCCGTCTGCCGGCACCGCAATCTCACCCGCCGCATCTCCTTTCAGCCGTGAGGGCAGTTCCTGCAATTGCACCCACAGGATCCAGGCGCCTGCCGGGGCACGCGAGGGGTCGACTGCCACCGGCTGGCCAATGGCGAGCGTCGGCCGTGCGGGCAACAGGCCGTTGTTGGCCTCGGTCACCGAGGCACAGACCTGCTCCATGCTCTCGGTCAGGTGCACCAGCGGCACCTTGAGCAGTTCCGTCTCCAGCCACGCCGGCGGGGCGCTGAGGGCAAAGTGCAGCTGCATGCCACCCCGGCCATAACGATAACCCTCGGCACGCTCGCGCAGTACCGGCGGGACATCCACCAGCAATCCACCATAAAGCTGCTGGGGGGTAACGTTGCACACCACCGCCTCACTCGCCTGAAAACGACGCCCGTCGGACAACTGCACACCCGTGGCGCGGGCCTTGCGCTTCTGCCCCTCGACGACCACACGTTCGACGTGGGCACTGGACAGCAAATGCCCGCCATGGCTCACAATAATCTGCATCAGCGCCTCGACCAAGCGGATGCCCCCTCCCCTGATCACCGGCATCCCCCCGTTGATCACCGACGCAAAGGTCAGCTTGCCGATCAACGCCGAACTCGCATCATCCGGCCCCAGGCCCGAGTGCAATGTCCAGGGGGCAATCAAGGCCCGGGTGGTGTCCGAGCGGACGGTGCGCTCAGACCAGCGACGGAAGCTTTCCAGGGCCTCGGCCGTAAATGCCATCAGGCCATCGAGCCCACGTTTGCGCCACTCACTGAACAGCAACCGGAGCAAGCCCAGCCCATAAGGGTTTTTGCCCAGCAGGCCAAAGGTCAAAGCCGCATCCCGGCCGAACAGATGCCCGGCCATAAGCGCGATGGCCTGGCCATCCCCCGGCGCCAGGGCATCCAGCCGGCGCACCGTATCAGCCAGGTCAGCCTTGAGGGCCAGGCCGGAGCCATCCGGTCGGACCAGGCCGGTGGAATACTCGCTGGGCAGCACCTCCAGCCCCGCCTGTTCCAGCGCGGGCCTGAGCTCGGCGTACGCCGCACTGCCGACAAACAGAGGGTGCCATGAGGACATGACTTCGTGCTGATAGCCGGCAAACAACTGCTCGGTACGGATACAGCCGCCAAACCGATCATTGCGCTCCAGCACCAGCACGCGCTTGCCACGCACAGCCAGCAGTGCGGCGCCCACCAGGGAGTTAATCCCACTGCCGACAAAAATAACCTGAGAATCCACTTGCGCCTTCATCCCTTACTCCACCAGCGCCAAGACGCGCAAAGGGCTACCGGAACCGCCTTCGATCTTCAGGGGGGCGGAGATAATCAACGCCCCCTGAGGAGGCAACTGGTCCAGGTTCTTGAGGCACTGCAAACCATAGCGGTTGGCACCGTGCATCAACGTATGGCAAGGGTAAGCCAGGGGCCAGGCGTAGGACTGGCCGGCATCGGTATTGATGGTCTCGACACCAAAACCGTGCACCTTGCGCTGCTCAATCAGCCACTCGACGGCCTCGCGGGTCGGGCCCGGGGTATGCGCGCCATCCTCACGCAGATTGAGAAAAGCAGCGGCGTCGTGTGCCCGTCGAGACCAGTCGGTGCGCAAAAACACCCAGGCCCCCTCAGGGATTAGGCCGTGACGCTGCTCCCACTCCACCAGGAACGGCACGGTCAACAGCCAGTCTTCATTGACGAGCACCTCGGCACTGGCGTCGATCACCACGGCAGGTGCAATAAAATTCTCTACGGCAATGGTATCGACGCTGCTATCCGGGCAATCGCGCCCGGAAACCCAGTGCACAGGGGCATCAAAATGCGTGCCCGTATGCTCGCCACAGGTAAAGTTGTTCCAGTACCAGCCAGGCCCGGCTTCGTCGTAGTGCGAGATGCGCTCGATCTTGAACGACGCGACCTGGCCAAACTGAGGAGGCAATTGCAGGCTCGGAAAGGAAGGCGACAAGGTTTGTGTCAGGTCGATGACACGTACCCCACCGCACGCAAGCTGTGCTGTCAGCGCTGGCAATAGAGTTGTAGTTGGGGTTGCCATTCAGGGACCTCTGGCCATTGGATTGGAGGTGATGCCGTTGTACCTGGCGCCGCTGGCTTGGTGCATGGCGCCCAGACCTTGACTATGGACGTGAAAGCCGGCGAGCGCCTATCCAGGCCTCGCTCTGGCTATCCGGTGAATGCTGGTTTTACGGTTCGACGCCCATTGCCTTGATTAACCGCGTCGCACTTGAGCGTCAATCACGGGTTTGCCGCTCATCAGCATGCTGAGTAGCGGGTACAGCAAAAAGGACGAGAGCAGCGAGGTCACAAACTCAATCGGCATCCAGGCCTTGAACCCATAGCGCGCCAGGACAAAACCGACCACGACGGTAATAAGCCCCGGCCAATTGAACTCAACGACACCGGCCTGCAAGCGCCGGGGCGCGACCCAGAAATAGTCAGCGATGATGATGCCGGCGAAACCGGTGGTCAGCACCCCGAGCACGGTAATAAAACCATTGACCCAATCGAGGATCGAGCCGACCAGCATCAGGCATGCCAGGACATTGGACAGGATGACAAAGGTCAAGCGCCCAGGCCGCCAACCGATCGTCACGTCAAACAAGTTGGTCAGGGACAGTGAGGAGCTGTAAGTATTGAGCACCTGGGCTTTTCCCTGGGCCAGAAACAGCAGCACGGCCCCCAGCGAGCCACCGAACACAATAAACGCTGCGGCAACGCTGTCGGGGCTTTGCAACACGGTCTGGACCGCATCGGCATGGGACACGCCTCGCGACACGTAGTAGCTGACCAATTGCTCGGTGCCGGCGTACATTAGAATCGCCCCCACCAGGAGCATGACGATATCCATAAACAGATTGCCAAAAAAGGCGGCAATCAATACATCCTTGGAAGAGCGGGCATAACGCCCCAAATCCCCATCAATCAAGGCCAGCGCACCGGCAGAGCCGATCAGGACATTGACGCAAAAGCCAAACTTGCCCCATGGCGTATCCGCCCCCATCTTGACCAGCACTTCCTCGGGGAATTGCGCGCCGAAACTCACGACATCGCTCCAGTTCTGGCCCGATGAATGGATCACGTCAAACAGCATGTAGCCCAGCAGTAATAAAAATGCGATCAGGGTATAGGACGCGACTTTAGAGACCAGTTCAAATCCGAAAGCCGTCAGCAAGACCCACACCGCCGTCATGATTGCGTAGACAAGCACTTGCAACCCCAGCGTGTCATCCAGGTCCAGCCAGAAAATCAGCCCCTTATAAAGCAAGGCATTTTCCAGCGCGATAAACCCGATGATCATGAACCCGAACGTCAAGGCCACGACGGCGGACCCTCGTCGGCCAAAACCATGCTGGCGCGCCAACATAGAGCTGGCCAAGCCCGTTTTATAGGCAACGTGGCCCACCCCCCACCCCAGCAGGGCCCCTACGACCGTCACCAACAGCCCGGCCATAACCCCCATCCAGATGCCCGCAACAAAAGTCACCAGCGCCCCGATGAATATCTGTATCAATGTCGTCACGATACCGGTGGTACTCCAGGACAACTGCAGCCAGCCATGCCGGGCATCTTCGGGCACGGGGCTCAGGGAGTGATCATCGGTCGTGGATTGAGTAGCGGCCATAAAACTTCCTCATGAGATGTCTTTAAAATCAGACTTATTATTCGTAGTAGAACCGGGCACCCACATGCAGCACACTTTGTTCGCGGTCGGTGGAAACACCGTAGGCGCCAGAGATATAGGCACTTTGATCATCGCCTCCGGTGATTTGATACACCGCAGACACATAGGCATCCCAGTTCTTGTTAAATCGATAGTCGTAGGTGACACCCACTTGGTTAGCCATGTTTTTATTGAGCCTGGCATTGCCCTTCAAGTACATGTAGTTGGCATATAACGAAGAGTTGGTGGTAACCGGCACGAGCGCGCCAATTGCGTAAGAGTCGATGACTCCACGGCTATAGGTGTTTTCTGTGCGGGTATACAACACGTCGCCGATGAACGAAGAAAAGTCGTAGGCGGCGCCGACGCCGTAGTTCCGGATACCGTCACGCCCCTTATTGATGGCTCGATGACGCGAGTCGGTATAGGCCGCCATGACCCGAAGCGGGGACTGGATATACTTGACGCTGTAACTGCGGGTTTTCCCGTAGCGGATATCACTGCCCGGGTCTCCATCGCCATGCATCACGCCGAAACTGAAGCCGTTGAAATCCGGGCTGAGGTACTTGACGGCCCGGTCCGTGGGGAACCCCGCAGCCACCCGGTTATAGTCAATCGAGCCGGTGGGCAGCCCGAGATTAAAAAAGGGTCCCGCTTGAAGTTGCAGCAGCGGCACGTTACGCAGCTTCTCGCCCCAGCGGTCAACCGCCAGGGTCTCAAACATGAAATCCCATTGCTTGCCCACGGTGACCTGACCGAAGTCAGAGTCTATGCCCGCAAACATCTGTCGAGAAAAAGTCCCGTCTCCGGTTATTTTCAGATCCTGCAAAGAATAGCCTGACTCAAGCTTCATGACCCCCGCATAGCCATTGCCAAACTCCTTTCTGGCCTTGAGGCCAATAAAGTTAGGGGACAGTCGTCCCTCCTGATAATGATATTGCTGTTCGCCATTGATATTACTGGTCGAACTCCAACCGATGTCGGTCAGTACATAGGGTTTAAAAAAATCATCTGCAACGCTTTGACCACACACTACGAACAGTAACGACACGCATCCGACATATCTCATGTTTCGCCCCTGCTTTTTTATTGTTTTTGAGCATTTTTATTTTAAACAGCCCGTACTACCCGGCTGCTTGGGGGGCATTAAAATCGACTATGCCGAGCCGTCGCTATCCCGGCAATTAAATGTTTTTATCCATCCCGTATGCATAAAAACAACGGAATCCAGAAACAAGAACTGATTATCCTGATAGTGCAGCTTTTTAAGGAGTACTCAACTTTGCCGCGTGGCTGACATGTTAAAAACCCTGTGTTTATACGCGCACGCCAAGGGTCATTTACGATGAGCTCATTAAAGCCACAGGCCGGCACCCCCAACCACCAGGTGACTCACATTGACCTCTGTGATTCAGAGGTAGCCCAGTCGTGGACGACGACCGTGTACGGGCCACATAGCCTGAATGTACATTCGCCAAAAAGAATACACTTCAGGCACACCTCCCGCTTATTACAGGCGGTGAGCGTCGGCTACATCGAATATGGTACAGACGTGACTATCAGCGTCGACGCACACGATCCCCTGGAAAGCTATAGCATTGAACTGCCCATTTACGGCCATCAGCGGTGGGAAAGCGCGCATCAGAGCATTTTGTCCGATCAGCACAACGGGTTGATCCTCTCGCCTAATATTGGCCAGAAACTCTACATCTCCAACGACTGCAAAAAAATCCAGGTCGTGATTCCAGGCGCATTAATGCGAGCGAGCCTGGAAAGCCTTCTCCATAGACCGATCAAGGAAGACCTGCAGTTTATCCCGGACATGAACAATGTCAGCGGTCCATCAGCCGGCTGGTGGAGAATGGCCAGGCACTTTACCGATGAGGCCTGCCGCGCCGATAGTTGCCTGGTACACCAGGGGCTGGCCAGTGAAATAGAGTCCGTCCTGGTCAAAGGGCTGATCCTGGCGCAGCCCAATAATTACTCAAGTGCACTGGACAAGGTCTTTAATGCAAACCTGCCCAACTTTCTCCAACGGGCACTCAACTTTATCCACCGCCACGCCAAGGAAGAGATCAAACTCAATGCCATCGTCGCGAGCAGTGGCGTCTCCCGACTCACGTTGTTCAACGGCTTCAAAAAACATATTGGCGTGCCTCCGATGTTCTATATCCGCCGCTACCGCCTTGAAGAGATCAGAAAGGCCATTATGCGCGATCGCGCCAACTCACAGATATCGGGGATCGCCATGGACTGGGGCTACACTCACCTGGGGCGTTTTGCTTCAGACTACCGCAAGTTTTTTGGTGAATGCCCAAGCCATACGGCCAAGCGTCGAAAGTCAGAAAACCTCAGCACAACCCTCACTCATCGGCCAACCTGAGCACCATGGATAAACTCACCGCAATGGCGACATTCGTCAAAGTCGTTCAAACCGGCAGCTTCACGCGTGCCGCCGTGGCGCTAGGCTTGCCCAACGCGCGGATCTCCCAACGGATCACTGACCTTGAACGCGTGCTGGGCGTACGCTTGCTCAACCGCACGACTCGGGCGCAAAGCCTCACCGAAGACGGGCACATCTACTTTGGAAAATGCCTGGTTATCCTGGAGGCGATCGAAGAACTTGAAGGCTCGCTCAGTACAGACCCCGCGCACTTTTCAGGAAAAGTACGTGTCGAGACCCTGAGGTCCGTTGCCCACTGGATTATCGCGCCACGCCTGGAAGCGTTTTATCAGCGCCACCCGAATATTGCCCTGAGCCTGAGAAGCAGTGACCGTATAAGCAATCTGGCGGAAGAAGGCATCGACTGTGCCATACGGGGCGGGCACCTGGAGGATTCCGAAATGGTGGCAAGGCATGTGTGCGACGTGAAGTTGGGCCTGTATGCAGCGCCACAGTACCTTGAGGAATATGGCCCTATCGCCACCGCTGAAGACTTGGCCAATACCCGCAAGATCAGTTGGTTCAATGCCAAGGGGACATGGCGTTTATTGTCGAAAAAAGATGCCATGGACGTCAAAGCCCGCGAATGCATGCAGTTTGACGATCCAGAGATAGCGATCCAAAGCTGCCTTGCCGGGAGTGGTGTCTGCCCTGGAGCCCCTTTTGCGGTTCAATCTTATGTGCAGGCTGGAACGCTTGTCCCCATTCTTGCACAGTGGCATTTCACACCACGGCCAATTCACATTGTCTATCCGACAAAAAAGCACCTTTCCACCCGGGTGCGCAACTTCGCAGAGTGGGCCTTTGAAGTCATGCAGTCAGACCAGGGTTTGCACCTGGCCCCACAAGACCTGGCCTGAGGCCTGTGCTCGAGTCCTCTTTAAAGCAGGCATAGTGCCTGCTTGGTTATTAAGCAATATTTAAAATAGCCTTCACTAAACCGCTGTTTTTCACGGTTCAAAAAATCTTCACACTCTTCAGTGCCACTTGAAAAATCATCAAACGGTATTGGAGATTAAAATGACAAACCTAAAAAATATAACCCTTGCCTTATTAACACTCTCATTCGCCGGCTTTTCCTATGCACAGGCGCTCCCGCAAACCCCACTCCAAGTTGCACAGGCCTTTGAAAAGGACTTCAACGCGAATAATTTGAACGGTTTGATGCGTTTGTACGGTCCCCATTCGATATTTGTCCCGTCTCCCGGTGTAAGCCTCAATACCCCGGAACAGATCCGTGGAGCGCTCACACAATTCATGGCGCCGAAGGTGCCGATCAAAATGGTCGTTCGGCAGATTTATCAAAATAAGGAAACCGCCCTTATCATTTCCGACTGGTCGATAAAAGGCACGGACCCGCAAGGCAATCCCGTGGATCTTTCCGGGACCGGCGCTGATATCGCCGCCAAACGTCCTGACGGGAGCTGGGGCTACGCCATTGACAACCCCTTCGGCGTTGCCCCCAAGTCGCCCTGAGACGCGACACGGGCGGACTGTTGAGCCACGTCAAACAGTCCGCCCCACTCCCTTACTAAGAAACCACCTGAGGCAGGCCATGGACTTTTGAAGGCGCGGTTTCCCTGAACAACCCCATCACCAGCAAGCCAGCCACTGCCCCACCCAGCGACAGATACAAGGTGTACTCGATGCCGTAATGCAAGGCGATGTAACCCGCAATCGCCGGCGCCACCCCACCTCCAAACACTTCCCCGATCCCCACCACCAGCCCGGTCGCAGTCGAGGTCAGCGCCGCCGGCACCGACTCGCTGGTCATCGGCCCAACGATCATGCACACCACGCCGAAGTTGAAGAACATCGCCAGGAACAACAGGATAAACAGCTGCACAGGCTCGGCGCCGGTACGGGTCAACAAGCCGATACACAGTGCCGTCGCCAGGCAACACCACACGGCAACCGGCTTACGCCCGAACCGATCGGAAAGCGTCGGCATGATCACCATCCCGAAAAACCCACCCAGGCCCAGCGCCGACATAATGAAGCCCATTTGCTGCATGCCCAGGTGCAAAAAATCCGTCAAGTAATTGGGCAGCATCACCGCCACCACGCTCAACGCCATCTGCATCACCAGCATGCCGGCGATGTTGATCACTATGTTGCGGTGCTTGAGCGTATGGCTCCACTTCACACCCTCGGCCTTGACCGGTTGTACCGCGCTCGGCCGGGGCGCGAGCGCCGCCGTTTCCCGCAAGGTTCGGTACAGCAACCAGGCGACGATAAAACCTGGCAGCGCCACCACCGCAAAGACCCACCGCCAGGATGGCAGGACCAGCAATAACTGGGTCGCCAGAATCGGTGCCAGCCCCAACCCCAGGAGCGGGAAAAACGCCTGTTGGATACCCATGTTCATCCCCAGCCTTTTCGGGTGGGAGGCTTCGCCCGTGGCGGCAATGGACGTGGGGGTAAACGCGCCCTCGGCAACCCCCATCGCGACCCGGATGAGCAACAACGCCGCCACGCCACCGGCCAATCCAGAAAAGCCGGCCAGCAGCGAGAACAGCAGCACCGCCGGAATGATCACCTTGCGTCGGCCAATACGGTCCGAGACCCGCCCCATCACTATCGAGGCCGCGCCCCAGGCGATGGCGAGCGCTGCGGAAATATTACCCAGGTCCTGATAATCCAGGCCCAGGTCCCGCATCATGGTCGGGAACAGCGGCAGAATGATAAAACGGTCCAACCCCACCAGACCAAAACCCAACGCCAATAAAAGGACCGCCTTGCACTCATAGCGCGAATCCCAGCGACTGTTCGATACGCTCATGTTCAATACCTGTTGATGTGACTGGAGGGGCCCTGAATCGAGGGACTCGAAGACAGGCCAGAAAGACCGCGGCCGTCCGTTGCGTGGCGTCGCGGCCGTTACCGCCAGAGCACGCGCACGTGTCTGTTTGAGCCGTCGCCCGAACCGCCGCTCAGTGGGCGTTGCTGGCGTTTCTCAAGGCGCGGGGCGCAATGCCGTAGCGCTCGCGAAAACGTTTGGAAAAGTTCGAGAGGTCATTGAAGCCGCAGTCGAAGGCGATCTGGGTAATGGAGCGCCCCAGATACCGCGGGTCGCAGAGCAACAGGTGACAGCGCGCCAGGCGTCGCTCCAGCAGCAGCTTGCCAAAGGTCTGGTGCTGGCGGGACAACACCAGGTCCACATAGCGTCGGGAAACCCCCAGCTCCTGCGCCAGGCGCGAGGATGAAAACTGCGGATCGGAAAAATTGCGGTCCAGCGAGCTGAGCATTTGCGCGGCAAGCATCGGCATTTTTGCCTCCTTGCGCGTGGCGGCGGGCGCCAGGTGTGCCACGCATTCGCACAGCATTTTTGTGGCGGCTTCAGTCATGGTTTCAACGGCACTGGCCCGGACAGGGCCAGCGGACAGCACCAGTTCAAGCATGGCGGTTGCCGCCTGGCTGTCGGCGCTGATCTCGACAAGGGGTTCGTCCAGCATCAGCAGCGCTGCTGGGTGCAAGGCCGCAAAACGCCGCTTGGACATGCGCAAGGCAATATGCTCAAAGCAACCGTCCATGACCAGCTCATGGGGCTTGCTGCTGTCGAGTACCACCAGGCTGCCCTGCGGCAGGCCGCCGTCATGGCGGCGATGACTGAGGCCAATGTCGCCGGCCTTGACGTAGAGCATGAGCACGAAATCACTGTCGACCTGGCGCAGTTTGAACAGCGACCGGGAGGTGCAGTGGGCCGTGCCCCGCAAACGTGCGACGACGACGTCGCGACTGGAAACATGCTGGTAGAACCCACAGAAACTGTCGGTTGCACAGTAGTCCAGATTGACCAGGGTGCTGTTGACCTCATTGCTCCAATCGTGCAATTGGTGATAGTTGCATTGCGCACTGCTTGGCATGTTTTCCATGACTGATTGACCGTTGCCGTTAGGTTTAACGTCAGGTCGAGACGTGGGCCCCGACCCGTGAGTCGCCGGTCAGGCAATGTAGTCCGGTTGCTGCTCCGGGGCTGCCTGGATAAAGGCGGGATGTTCAAGGCAGTGGCGATAGATCGCCATGCTCCGTTCAAAGTGCTCCAACTCACAGCCCATGCGCAGCGCATTCGCCACCTGCGGCACCAGGCAACAGTCCGCCAGGGTAGGCTGTTCACCGAAGCAATACGGCCCCTGCCCGTGGCGTTGCAACAGGCCTTCCAGCGCCTGCATGCCCTGCTCGACCCAGTGCTGGTACCACGCTGACTTTTGCCGGTTGTCCACCCCCAGCTCACGCTGCAAGTAGCCCAGCACCCGCACGTTGTTGAGCGGGTGGATATCGCAGCCGATCAGCATCGCCACTTCCATGACCCGCGCGCGTTGCAGCGGCGCCAGGGGAATCAGGCGCAAGCCTTCGCGGGTCTGGTCAAGGTACTCAATGATGGCCAGCGATTGACTGAGGGCCGTGCCATCGTCGTCAATCAACAGTGGCACCGCCCCCGACGGATTACGACTGAGGTACTGTGCCGAACGCTGTTCACCGCTGCGCAGGTTGATGCCGTGGTAGTCCACGCTCAGCCCCTTGAGGGCCAAGGCAATACGCACACGGTAGGAGGTGGAGCTGTTGAAAAAACTGTAGAGCTGCATGGGAGCCTCCAATCATTGGACTACAAAAAACCTGGGCTCAGACCACACGAACGCTGATCACCCCGAGGTGATCCACACCCCCGGTCATCAACTGGCCGGCGACCACCGGGCCTACGCCTTCAGGCGTGCCGGTCATGATCAGGTCGCCGGGTTTGAGCTCGAAGAAACGCGACAGATAGGCGATGGTTTCCGGCACCGACCAGATCAGCTTGTCGAGGCTGCTGCGTTGCTTGTCTTCACCGTCGACCTGTAACCATAAGCCGGCACTGGCGGCGCCCTGGAAACCGGCAGCCGGCGTCAACGGGCCGATGGGCGCGGACTGGTCAAAGGCTTTGCCCAACTCCCAGGGGCGTCCCATTTCGCGGGCTTTCATTTGCAGGTCGCGACGGGTCATGTCCAAACCGACGGCGAACCCCCAGACGTGCTCATTGGCGTGTTCCAGGGCAATGTCCTTGCCCGCTTTGCCGATCGCCACCACCAGCTCGATCTCGTAGTGATAGTTGCTGGTTTCGGCGGGGTACGCCAATTCCAGGGTCTGCCCCGGTTGCAGCGGTACTACCGCATCCGCGGGCTTGCAGAAAAAGAACGGCGGTTCGCGGTCGGGATCAAACCCCATTTCACGCGCATGGGCCGCGTAATTGCGGCCCACGCAGTACACGCGGCGCACAGGAAACGTGTCGGCACTGCCATCAATGGCAAGGGCAGTGACGGCTTGAGGGGCAACGGCATAAGTCATGGTCGACTCCGGGGTTTCAAAGAGATTCACGGGATTCACGCAAGAGGCCCAGCGCTTGCTGCACCGGCCGATCGGAAAAACTGAACAGCACGCACTCTTGCTCGGTCTGGAAACTGACGGCGGCCCAGCTCGGCACCACAAACGTGTCGCGGGGCTCGAAATCGAAAGGCTGGCCGGCGATCAAGACCCGGCCTTTGCCTTCGACGACGGAGTACACCGTGGCGTCGGTACTGCGGCTGGTCTGCCCACGGAAACCGCGTGGGAGGATCTGCATGAACGTCGCGATGGTCGCCATCGGCGAACCACCGGTGGCCGGGTTGACATAGCGCAGCTTCACGCCCTCCCAGGGGTCGATCTGCTCCTGGCGCAGCAAGGTATCCAGTGCTTCGCGACTGCGCTCGTAGGGGTATTTGAAAATCGGCGACGTGTGGGAACTGACCTGATGGCGCACCGGCAACATATTCATGCCGAAACGCGCCAGGTTGTTGCCCTCGGGGCGGCTGATGGGCTGCACCGGCTGCTCGTAGTTCTCAGCGAAGGCGGCGTCGAAAAAACGCACCAGCGGAATATCCAGGCCATCGAGCCACACCACCGGCTCCCCGCCCTCTTCCAGGCTCGGGTTGCCGTGATCGTGCCAGGCCCAGGACGGCGTAATGATAAAGTCGCCCGGCGCCATGCTGGCACGCTCGCCGTCCACGGCGGTAAACGCCCCGCGCCCTTCCACCACAAACCGCAGGGCCGACTGGGTATGCCGGTGGCTGGGAGCGATTTCACCGGGCAGGATCAACTGCAAGCCGGCGTACAGGCTGGACGTGATCGCGGCCTGGCCGCGCAACGCCGGGTTTTCCAGCACCAGGACACGGCGAACGGCTTCCTCGGCAGAGATCAGCCGGCCGGCCTCCTCAAGGTATGGCCGCAATTGCGAATAGCGCCACAGCGCAGGTTGGCAGGCACCGGCCGGCGAGGCTGGAACCAGGCTATGCAGGCGCTCCCACAGGGGAAACAAGTGGTGAGCATCAATGCGCTGATAAAACGCCTCGCGTTCGGATTTAACGTTGTTGTTCACAGGGCACCCATTCGAGCTGACCAATCGTTGTGCACCGATTATCATGGGGTCATATATATTCTAATAATGGTATTTCTTCATTCATCCATGCTATTTATGGTATGGGTAATTCCGCCACTGTTGAGACCCCGCCATGAGCATCGACTGGACCCGACGACTGCGCGTACAGCACCTGCATCTGCTGGTCAGCCTGTGCGAAACCGGCAGCATCAGTGAGGCCGCGCGCGTGACCTTCAGTACCCAGCCGGCGCTGTCCAAATGGTTGAAGGAGCTTGAGGAGTACGTTGGCGCACCGCTGTTCGAGCGCCATGCCCGTGGCCTCACGCCCACGGCCCAAGGGTGGGTGCTGTTGGGCCATGCGCGGCGCGTGCTCAGCGAAATGGATCGTGCGCAACAAAACCTGCTGGCCATGCAGGACGGAATGTCCTATCGCGTGGTGATCGGCACCTCGCCGGCATCCGCGCCCAACCTGGTTCCGGCTGCGATCATCCAGTTTCTCAAACGCCACCCCAAAGCCCAGGTGCAATTGCAGGAAGGCACCATGAACACCTTGCTCGAACGCCTGGAGCTGGGGCAGTTGGACTTGGTGGTGGGACGCCTGGACAACTACACTCCGCGCACCGCGTTGCGCAGCGAATGCCTGTATGAAGAAAGCATGCGGGTGATCTGCCGGGCAGACCATCCGCTGACCCGACTGCCCGGGCTGGGGTGGGACGATTTGCGTCAGTACGACTGGATCGTCTGGCCGGCGGGTACACCGATCCGCAGCAAACTCGACGAAGCCTTGACCCATGTGGGCCAGGGGCCGCTGCCCTATCGCATCGAGTCGTCGTCACTGGTGGGCAACCTGTGGTTGCTGCAATACAGCGACATGCTGTCGATCGCTTCGGACCGGGTGGCCGAGCACTTCACACAAAGACGCCTGATCGTGCCGCTGGCCTTTGAACTCAATGCCCAGGGCTCGCTCGGCATGTGCTGGCGCGATGAACCGCATCCCGACCCGAGCCTGCCAGACCTGCTCGAAAGCCTGCGCGTGGCGGCCACGCAACAAACCTCGGCCACTGCCTGATTGGACTAGTTTTGCTGCTCGGTGGGCCGGGTAAGCCCGGTGCCCCCTCGGGCACCCTTTGCTGTCTCACCTCCAGAGGAATACTCGATGACCACTCTCCCAGGCAACGCCACCCAACAGGTCGTAGCACGGCATTGGATCAACGGCCAATGGCACGACAGCGAACAACACGGGCAAAGCATCGACCCGGCCACCGGTCATGAAATCGGGCGCTATGCCAAGGGCATGGCAGGCGAAGCTGCGGCTGCGGTCGCCGCCGCGCACCGGGCCTTCTTGACCACGGACTGGAAAAGCAACCGCGAGCTGCGCGCCCGTGTGCTCCACGAAATGGCCGAGCGCTTTGAAGCCCGCGCCGCCGACTTGCAGGCACTGCTGAGCCTGGAAAACGGCAAAGTGGCGGGCGAAGCGATGTTTGAGATTTCCCTCGCCGCGCCCGGCCTGCGCTACTGTGCCGGGCTGATTTTCAGCGATTATGGCCGCGCGGCCCAATGGAGTGCCGGGCGGTTTTCCATGGTCCTGCGCGAGCCCCTGGGTGTGGCCGGGATCAGCGTGCCATGGAACTCACCCGTGGCGCTGATGGTGCGCTCCCTGGCGCCGGCATTGGCGGCAGGCTGCACCACCGTCATCAAGATGCCGAGCCAGACAGCCCAGACCAACGCGCTGCTCGCCCAGATCCTGAGCGAAGTGAAGAGCCTGCCGCCTGGGGTGGTGAATATGGTCACCGGTGAGTTTGAAGTGCTGGATTACCTGGTGCGCTCACCGGATGTACCGACCATCAGCTTCACAGGCAGCACCAGCACCGGTCGCGCCATCAGCGCCAGCGGCGCCCCCCTGCTCAAGCGTTTCGGCCTGGAGCTGGGGGGCAAGACGCCCATTGTCGTGTTCAACGATGCCGACCTGGACGCCGCGCTGCCAAAAATCGAGAAAGCACTGACCGTGTTCGCCGGTCAATTTTGCATGACCGGCAGCCGCCTGCTGGTACAAGCCGGGATCGTCGACCAGGTGCGCGAGCGTTTGGCCCAGCGCCTGCGCCAGGTCAAGGCGGGGCCTGCAGCAGACCCGAGCAGCGACATGGGCCCACTGATCGACAAGAACAGCGTCGCACGCGTTGAGGCCATGGTGATCGAAGCCATCGACAAGGGGGCCAATGTGATTGTGCGCGGAGGCCCGATCACCGAGGGGCCATTGGCCAAGGGCGCGTTTTACCAGCCTGCCTTGCTGGAAATCAGCGACCCCAAGGCCGATATCGTACAGCGCGAGATCTTTGGCCCGGTGTTGACCCTGCAAGTGTTCGACACCGAAGCCCAGGCGGTGGCGCTGGCCAACGACAGTGAATACGGGCTCGCGGCCAGTGTCTGGACCCGTGACGGTGACCGTGCGCTTCGCATGGCCGCCGCTATCGAGGCCGGTACCGTGTGGATCAATGACTGGGCCGCCATGCGCGACGAATTCGAGGAAGGCGGCTACAAGCAAAGCGGTCGTGGCCGGTTGCGTGGTGTCGCGCAGTTGGAAGACTTCCTGGAGTACAAGCATGTGGTGCTACAGCCGGGGGTGATCGACTCGCTGGGCTGAAGACTGCCAGCAACATGGCCGCCTCCCCGGCGGCCATGTCGCATGCGCCTGTACTCAGTCCATCAGCAACACCGGCTTGATCACCGCGCCGGACTTCATATCGGCGATTGCCGTCTCGATCTCTTCAAGCCGGTAGTGGCGGATCAGGCGGTCAATCGGGAATAGCCCGTCGCGATACAACTGCACCAATTGCGGGATGAATTTCTTCGGTTTGCTGTCCCCTTGCAGAATACCGCGCACCGTCCGCCCAAACAGCAGATGGGTCATGTCCAGGCTGGCCTCAGTGCCCAGTTTGGAGCCCCCGATCAGGCCGCAGATACCGCGGGCCTGCAACATCTGGAAGGCCGAGCGCAGCACTTGGGGGTGACCGGTGGTGTCCAGTGCATAGTTGACCCCGTCCGGGCACAGTTCCAGCACCGACGCCAGCGCATCCACCTGGGACGAATCAAAGACATGGGTCGCGCCCAGCGTCTTGGCCAGTGCAAGCCGCTGCGGCACCTGGTCGATCACCACGATCGGATAGCACCGCGCAACCGCCGCCGCCATCACCGCCGCCAGCCCGACATTGCCGGCTCCCGTGATGACCAGGGATGAGCCGACGTCCGGCTTCAAGGTATTGAGAATAGCCCCGGCCCCGGTCTGGAAACCACAGCCCAGCGGCGCGAGGGTTTTCAGGTCAACGTCCTTGTCGACCACCACCACGTTGGCCTCGGTGGCAATCGCATGGGTCGCCAGCGCGGACTGGTTGAAAAACGCACCGTTGATGCGTTCCTCCTTGCCCGACGGCAAGCGTTTCAACAGCGGCGCTGGCACATCCCAGGCGGTCCCGGAGTAACGCATGCCAGAGAAATTCATCTGCATATGGTGATGACAATAGGCGACGGCGCCGTCCAGGCAACTGGGGCATGTGCCACAGGCCGAAAACGACATCAAGACATGATCACCCGGCTTGACCGTCTTGACACCGGGCCCTACGGCTTCAACGACACCGGCGCCCTCATGGCCCAAGACCACCGGCAACGGCGTGGGGTAAAACTGGTCGCGGATGATCACGTCAGTGTGGCAGATCCCGCAGGCCACGATCTTCACCAGTACTTCGCCGGCTCCGGGCGCTTCAAGCTCCAGGTCTTCGATCAAAAAGGGGCCGCCGGCTTCGCGAACAACTGCTGCCTTGATATGCATGGGTTTTCCTCGGGTACGTGCGTTAGAAACGGCGCGCCCCACGGATGCTGACAGGGGCACGTTAAAAGATCCGTCTACTTTTACAACGCCAGCCAGAGGATGGCTTCGCTAGGCCGGCAATATGACTTGTCCAGGCAGGCACGCTGCAGCGAGTGCATGCGCGCCCCATCGACCAGGGTCAAGCAGGCGAGTAAACCGGATAATCGGTGTAGCCCTTGGCATCGCCGCCGTAAAACAGCGCCGGATTTGCTTCAGCAAGAGGCGCGGCCTGGCGGATACGTTCCACCAGGTCTGGATTGGCAATAAACGGACGCCCCATGGCAATGGCATCTACCAGGCCTTCGGCGAGCAGGGCTTCTCCACGCTCTGCATCGTAGTTGCCGCAAACGATCAAGGTCTTTTGAAAGGCCGATCGCAAACGCTGGCGAAAACCCTCGGGGTAAGCCGGGCCGCCAGTCCACTCCCATTCCGCCAGGTGCAGGTAGGCAATGTCGCGCTGATCAAGAGCATGCGCCAAAAATAATGCCATCGCTTCGGGCTCATCGTCTTGAATGTCACTGATCGTTCCCCACGGCGATAAGCGCACCCCTACCCGATCAGCCCCCACGACCTCAATCAACGCATCGACGGTTTCCAACAGGAAGCGGGCGCGGTTTGCCAATGAGCCGCCATATGCGTCTTGCCGCTTATTGGTGCCTGTTGCCAGAAACTGATCAAACAAATAGCCATTTGCACCGTGTACCTCGACGAGATCGAAGCCCGCGGCCACAGCGTTCCGGGCCGCCTCAACAAAGCTTTGCTTGACCGACGCCATGTCATCAAGCGTCATCTCCCGGGGTTTCTCGGCAGGCGCCATCAGGCCCGAGCCCTTGCCGTCCGAGATAAAAACCTGGGCCTGGGCCTGGATGGCGGACGGTGCAACCGGCGCGCTCCCCTGGGCCTGCAACGAGGCATGGGACATGCGGCCCACATGCCATAGTTGTGCCGCAATCAAGCCGCCGGCCTCGTGTACGGCGTGGGTTACCTGTTTCCAGCCAGCCACCTGCTCGCTTGAGTAAATACCGGGTGTATAGGCATAGCCCTGGCCCTGGCGGGAAACCTGTGTGCCTTCGGTAATGATCAATCCGGCACTGCCCCGCTGGGCATAGTAGAGGGCGTTCAACGCGGTGGGTGCATCACTGCCATGCTTGGCCCGCGAGCGTGTCATAGGCGCCATGACAACACGGTTTTTCAGCTCAACACGCCCCATTTTCAACGGGGAAAGCAGACGATTTTTCATGGCCTTGTCCTCGGTCCAGAGTTGTCTTCAGATAAAATCAACTTACTTAGTGATCATTACAAAACAAAATACTCGAAGCAAGCCTCCGTTTTTTGATCACCCACAAATGACTTCACCCAAGCAACGCAGGTAGAAGGCGTAATCGACGCCAACCCCAAACCCGCCGCCAGCCCGCAGACTGAACTTAAAAGAATGACCAACCACGGTGTTGGCTCAAGAGGCACTAATTAGGTTGTTGAAAAAGACCGAACCGAATTGGATTCTGGCAAACGCCCCGTCATGTTCTTCAATGTCAGCGGAAGACCGAGCCAATGCGTGGACCCGATCTCAGGGTGCGGACAAAAGCTACAACCAGAATTTTTTTGTCCAGATGGCGCGTGAGCTGCAGGGCTTTTCGGTGCACAACTTGATCTGTTTGGAGAGCTTGTCAGGCGGGTGGGGTGGGTCGCATGTTTAGGCGAGGTGCGCCTAGAAATCGCCCCTAGGTGAATATTTGCGCTGGAACTGGCAAAACACCCGCTGACTGAGGCGGGATAAAGGGCAGCGCCAAGCCTGAGCGGCTGAAAAATCTCAAGCTTGGCGGGTTGGGGGAGATAGGAATGAATTTTTCAACGGCCTGTTAAGCATAGGCCGTGCGCCCCGTAGTTCACGAATAACCAATTAAAAGGTGACCCGAACGGTTGAGAAAAAGGCATCCAGTAGCTTGATAACTAAATATCTCTGGCCAATCGGAAACCCCACATAAAAGCACGGGCCTGCGAAGAGAAATAGGCATTCCGATAGGCAATCCTGACGTTTACCGTATTATACGCCCATGCCCCTCCTCTCAATACGCCAAATTGACACAACCCGTTATTCTCTTTCCCCCAAACTGAACCATCAGTCGGTGCATTGCTATAACTATAGTGCCAGCAATCGTCAACCCACTCCCTAGCATTCGCCAATATATCGTAGATACCAAAATTATTCGGCTTGAATGATGCGACCGGCGCAGTAGAAATCTGCTTATCGCTACACATAAACTTACTGAATCCATATTTATAATATTCATCCGTGGTCAAATCGTAAACGTTGGCATAACCACATGCCTCGTCTCGATTATTACCCCAAAAGAAGGTTGTCTGAGTCCCTGCTCGTGCGGCATATTCCCACTCAGCTTCCGTTGGAAGACGATATTTATGCCCCGTTTTTTTCGATAGCCATTCAGCATATGCGCGGCCATCTTCACGACGAACACAAACTACGGGCTCACTTTCTCCTTGTTTAAACCCAGTATTTTTATAGTTAGCTTCCTTAGAGAAAAAAAGTTTAGCCAGAGCAACTTGCGGATTTGCAGGCGGGCTTAGTGAAGTACAGCCTTCTGGTAAACTGTAGCCAGTTTCATTAACGAACGTCTGAAAGCTACCCAATGTCACCTCCGTTGAAGACAAAGCAAATGGCTTCTTTATCACCACCTTATGACGAGGAATTTCCCACGCATGTACTTTGGCATTTACCTTTTCGGCAACGGCTTCCTCCTCAGTTGCCCCCATAACGAAATCACCTGCGGGGATGACGACCATTTCCGAACAATAGCTATCCGTGCAATCTACAAACCTATCTAAAGGCTTGAGTTCCTTATTTTCTATCAGTGAAGGAGATTTATTAACATAGGTTAAGTTTGGGTATTTTTCAGACACAATGACATCCTTAGCCCAGATAATAGTCGACTGCCACTCTTGTAACATTTGCTCCAATCGAGCAGGTCTTTCCAGACTTAACGAGGAGCCATCATAATCACCAGCTTGGCAACGTGACTGTAGGTATTTGACCTCTGCAGATAGGGAGTCCAACTTATTTTTTACTTGCCCCTGCAAAAATTGATTGTAAGCAGAGCTGACAATTGATTTTTTTAGATCTTCGGCAACAGCTTTTTGGGCGTCTGACGTTTTTTGCAAAACCACCTCATATGTTGCTGAGCATTTATCAAGTGAGTCCCACCTCATAGAGTCCGCCAACGACTGCAACGAAAGTGAAACTTGGTTTTCGCTTGCATAAGCAGAATTAAAACCAACAAACAAAAAAAATGAAATTGAAAAACATTTAATACTTTTCATAAATCACTCTCCTATTTTCATTTGGGAAACTCTGATCAAATTTCGCATAATTGCAGCGAATTTAAGTTAAAGCAGTATTCAGCCCCAACCGTAAAGCAACGAATTACTGAGCTTTTCGGCACACGACTTTCTGTATTAAAAGCGTAAATATTTTTAAGACATCCCTGGCAGTCTCTTCGCCGTGAAGTCGTCTGATGTCTCAACGAAACGTGCAGCCACTTCACATTTGCTTTATCAATCCCAGCGCTACCCCTCTCGCTTGGTGCGGGCCTACCTAAACTTTTTTCAGAAATATTTGCACAGTTGGTATCCCTCCTTCTATCCAACCATCTATCGTCACACGCCCATAGGCTGAACAGCCCATACGCCTCTGACTTTTAAACCAGTTTCAGTACTTGACTGAATCTCTTGTGCGACTTTTGTGGCCAGCTTTCGACGAATTTATAGCCGACGGCAACGAGTATTACGGGTATTTCGGGCGCAGTCAGTTGAAACTCACGTGCGACTCCGACATCATCAATGTGTTAGTCGAAATTTGGCTTTCTATTAGCTCATTAATACTTTTCATGAGTTTTCCCGTCGAATGTGATATTTCGATAACTCTATACCGCAATCACATAGAAGCGACCTCTCATACATGCTTCTAAAATCCTCTCTTTTCGACTGCAAGAAAATACTCACCCATGAGAAACTGCCTCTCGTGAACGAGAGTTTGTCACTCATAGTGAATCGCCCCGGGTTTCGTAGACACCTCTTTGCCTTAAGGAAACGCTGAAAAAGCACCAGTTTGGCTATACCAAGGTGCGCTTGCGTGGCCTTGCGAAGAACACCGCGCAGCAGGTGACGCTGTTCGCGCTATCGAACCTGTGGATGGCGCACCGACATTTGCTGACGAATGCGGGCGAGGAGCGCCTGTAATGCGGGAAACGACCACTGCGAGAGGCTCGCAGTGGCTAAAAAGCATGAAATACACGGCTAATCTGATCGTTTTTTGACTGATGCGCTGTTTTCTAAATCGCAGATGGCGAAATGACCTGAAAATATCGGGCCACTTCAGACTATCCTTAACCCGAGAGCAATTTTTTTGGTGCTTTTATTTTCCACTTATGGGGAATTGAGAGTACCAAAGAACTGATTATTTATTCTCTATAGTTTCTCGTTGATAAGGAGAGACCTCACTGGCGATATCGATATAAAGAATGCCATTCAAATGGTCGACTTCATGCTGAATAATGCGGGCATGAAAACCTTCTGCTTTGCCTTGAACCTTAAGACCATCAATATCTTGAGCCGTGTATTCGATAGTCGTGTATCGAGGCACAATACCTATTTTCCCTGGAATACTAAAACACCCCTCACGTCCTTCTGCCCACCCTTCTCCCGAGAGAATAACCGGGTTTATTAGTACAGAAGGAGGTATCAGAGGTTCGCCAGGCGCTCGCTCTTCATCCCCAGAAAACTCAAAGACAATAATTCGTGCGCTCACCCCAATTTGGGGGGCAGCCAAGCCCACTCCACGACCATCACGCATGGTTTCAAACATATCAGATACTAAGGTTCGTAGCTCATCAGTCGAAAACCTATCAACCTGAGTAGCCACTTCACGCAATAAGGGGGCATCGGGAGGAAGAAACGTTCTTATCATCAAATATCTCCTAAAAACTGTTGTGAAAAAAGCTTATAAAAACTTTTATTACTCTCTTTCACTCAACGTCGTCAGAAGCGGTATAGCGCAAAAAAATCGCAGCAACCAACGATACACAAACGGTGGCATAGAACGCGGGCGCAAGTTTACTTCCGGCCATCCTCATCAACCCTGTAGAGAGCAACTGCGCCGCTCCTCCGAACAAAGCGACCGGCAGAGCATACGCAATGGATAATCCTGTTGCTCGAAAGTTCCGAGGAATAAGGCTCTCGGCTGTTAAGCTTGGCGGTCTCGCCAGGCTGTAGCACTGGGCATCGAAAACTACGGTATGGGGATTCTGCCGCCACCGGGTACTTACGGGCAGTTGTTTGTCGTCAACTATCTGGCCGATACCGTAGTGCAGGCCGCTACAAGCGCTAGGCGCTAGCTCCCCTTGAGGCGATAGCTGACCTGCGCTCGACTCATGCCGAGCATCTGCGCTGCTGCCGTGATGTTACCGCCCGAGCGTTCCAGCGCCAGTCGCACCAGGCGCAGTTCGATCTCTTCCAGGGATATGTTCAACACCCGTTGGTGACCGGAAACAAAGGCCTGCAGACTCTCCAGCAACGACTCTTGAAGGGGGCCTGCTCCCGAACCTTCGGTGGAGGTTGCGGCTGCCTGCACCTCGGCTGCGGGCTCATCCCGGCGCTGCACAGCAGAAAGGCGCCCTTCGGGGGTCAGGCCAATGGCCGTTGCCAGCAACGGCGCCCCCGCCTCGGCCAGGTGCACCATATCGATCACCTCGCCGTCACCGGCGGCAATCACACCGCGCTCGATCAGATTCTGTAGCTCACGGATATTGCCGGGAAACCGATACGTCAGCAGCGCGTTGACCAGCCGCGTACTGAACCGCGCCGGCCGACGCCCATGGCGCAGGCTGAAATGGCGTAGGAAGTAACTCATCAGCAACGGGATATCTTCGCGACGCTCGCGCAACGGCGGCAGGTGAATGGGGAACACGTTCAATCGGTAGAACAGGTCTTCACGAAAACGCCCGGCCTCGACTTCGCGACGCAAGTCCAGGTTAGTCGCGGCAATGACCCGTACGTCCACGCGGATCGGAGCCGTGCCACCGACCCGCTCGATTTCACCTTCTTGCAAGGCACGCAGAATCTTGCTCTGCGCACCAAAGCTCAAGGTCGCAATCTCATCGAGGAACAGCGTCCCGCCATCGGCTCGCTCGAAACGCCCGGGGCGCGATCGTTCGGCACCGGTAAAGGCACCACGCTCGACACCGAACAGTTCGGCCTCGACCAGGTTCTCAGGCAAGGTCGCGCAGTTGAGGGCCACCAGCGGCATCTGCTGTCGGGAACTGGCCTGATACAGGGTACGGGCGAATAATTCTTTACCGACCCCGATTCCCCGGTCAACAACACCGTCGCCTGGGTTGGCGCGACGCGCTGCAGCAATTGACTGGCCGCGACGAACGCCGCCGAAATACCCACCAAGGGTATACCGTCGACGGGCTCTTCCAGTTCGGCGACGGTGGTTTCTATGCCCGAGGAGTAAGTGCTGCGACTGAGAAAATCCCCCGGGTCCAGATACGCCAGATCCACATCGATATCGTCCCACTGCTCGGCTGGCTTGCCGACGATGCGACAGGCTTTATGCCCCATCGACCGGCATTCCTCCTCACGAAAGACCACCAGGCGACCGAGCAGTGAAGAGGCGTAACCACTTGCATAACCGATCTCCATCCAGCAAGCCGGTTCACCTCCTAGGCCGTAGGCAGCAATATGCTCGTCGTCTTCCAGTGAGTTGTGCCAGAAAAACTCGGAGTAGAAATGACCGAGGCCCGAGTCGATCTCGAAGCGCACGACCTCGACATTGACCATACCTTCAAGCATGTGCAGTCGCGGTCCGGCGCTGTACAAGCTGGCGTGATCGCCTTCCGGCCATTGTTCGCTGACCTGGGTGGCGTCGCGCGCGCCTGCCTGCCAACCAATGCGCGTCAACTGGCCACGTGCCTTATCGAACCCCTGCGCGTCGATCAGCTCACGGCGGATCGCGCCGAAGGCCGAGCCTTGCATCAACATCACGCGCTGACCGCATAACCAGATGCTCCCGTCCTGTGGGGCGAAGGCCACGGTCTCGGCTAGTTGCTCGGCCGAAGGCAGACCACTGGCGCCGAACTGGCTGGCCCGGTCGACAATCAGGCGCTTTTGTCGGCCAAGCAGTTGCTTGAGAAACGCCTCATCTGCAGGGCGGCGATTCTTGTCAGGCGGGGGACGAGTCATAGGATCAATGAGCTGTTGGGAAGTAATTTTTTCAGTATGCCCGGACAACCCCCACGGTCAATCTGCCAATGATTGACCACAGGCCTTCTGACCCTCGTTCGTCCGATAAACGCACAAAAAAACATCAAGCGTCGAGCTTTCAACGGCCTGCGACATCCTCTGCATAAAATTCCGCACGCGCTGTTTCAATATTTGTGTCCAGACGCGCTAAAAAAACATAACTATTTGATTTTATATAAATTAATTAATAAATCGAGTTTGGCACGATAGTTGTTATTACTAAGTCATGAGCACCCAATAAGAGAGACAACGCCATGACCGTTACTCGCCCTACCTATCAAAACCTTGAACTGCAACCTCTCGCCGGGAAATGGCGTGCCGGTAGCACCGATCGTCCGCTGGAGGTGTTCGACCCCTTCACCCAGACACGCTTGCTGCAAATCACCCAGGCCAATCGCGATGATCTCGATGAGGCTTACCGCAAGGCACAGGAAACCCAGGTCAATTGGGCAGCCCAAGGGCCGGCCGCCCGGGCTCAGGTCCTGCTCAACGCGGTAAAGATCTTCGACGAGCGCCGTGAAGAAATCATTGGCTGGATCATTCGTGAGTCCGGCAGCACGCGTATCAAGGCGCAAATCGAATGGGGCTCCGCTCGCGCCATTACACTGGAGTCGGCGAGCCTGCCAAGCCGGGTGCACGGGCGCATTCTTGCCTCCAACATCCCTGGCAAGGAAAGCCGTGTCTACCGCACACCTCTGGGCGTGATCGGCGTGATTAGCCCGTGGAATTTCCCCCTGCACCTGACCGCCCGCTCCCTGGCACCGGCCCTGGCGCTGGGCAACGCGGTAGTGGTCAAGCCCGCCAGCGATACGCCTATCACCGGCGGCCTGTTGCTCGCGCGCATCTTCGAGGAAGCCGGATTGCCGTCGGGCGTGCTTAGTGTGGTGGTCGGTGCCGGCGCGGAAATTGGCGATGCCTTCGTCGAACACTCGGTCCCATCGTTCATTTCCTTTACCGGCTCGACCCAGGTTGGACGCTCCATCGGCCGCATCGCCAGTGGAGGTGAGCACCTCAAGCACATCGCCCTGGAGCTGGGCGGTAATAGTCCGTTCGTGGTCCTGGCCGATGCCGATGTCAAGCAGGCCGTCAGTGCCGCCGTGGTGGGTAAGTTCCTCCACCAGGGCCAGATCTGCATGGCAATCAACCGCATCATCGTCGAGCAACCACTACTGGAAACCTTTACCCGGCGCTTCGTCGAGCGGGTCAAAGCCCTGCCTTACGGGGATCCGGATAAAGCGGAAACCGTGATCGGCCCGGTGATCAACAGCAAGCAATTGGCGGGCCTGCAAGCGAAGATCGCCACCGCCCGGGCCGAGGGCGCCAATCTGCTGGTGGGCGGGCAAGCCAAGGGGAACGTCCTGCCGCCGCATGTGTTTGGCGACGTCACCGCCGACATGGACATTGCGCGTGAAGAGATCTTCGGGCCGCTGGTGGGCATTCAATCCGCCCGCGATGCCGAGCACGCCCTGGAGCTGGCCAATTGTAGCGAATATGGACTATCCAGCGCCGTCTTTACCTCCAGCCTGGAGCGCGGCGTGCAATTTGCGCAACGCATCCGCGCCGGCATGACCCACGTCAACGACATCCCGGTCAACGACGAACCCAACGCGCCGTTCGGCGGTGAGAAGAACTCCGGCCTTGGACGCTTCAATGGCGACTGGGCGATCGAGGAGTTCACCACCGACCATTGGATCACCCTGCAACACGCCCCCAGGCCGTATCCGTTCTGACCTGAACCATGGCGTCCATGAACCCACTTCCCCATAAGAGAACGGAGTACGAAATGTCTTCACTCCTCAACCGCCCAGCGGTGAGATGGCCCCTCACTGTCTGCCTTGCCCTACCGATGACCCTGCTGGCAGGTAGCGTCTTTGCCGATGGTGACGGCGTCTGGAAAGGCGGCGAAAACGTCTATGCCAAAATGTGCGGCTACTGCCACGAAAACCAAGTCGGCCCGTCTATCAAGGGCCGCCAGCTGCCATCGCCCTACATCACCGCCATCGTGCGTAACGGTTTCCGTGCCATGCCGGCCTTCCCCGCTTCGTTCATCGATGACAACTCGCTGCAACAGGTAGCCGACTATATCTCCAAAACACCCGTTCCCGTGGCCAAGCCTTGAGGAGTCGGTAATGAATATTGAACGTCGTTTATTGCTCAAGGGAATGGCCTTGAGCGGCATGGCCGCAGCGCTGGTCAGCCATTCGGGCCTGACCATGGCCAACGGTGCACTGGGCGTTCAGGCCCGGCCGGCGCTACCGACCCTGGCCCTAATGACTGGCGAGGTTGCCGCGTCGGCCTTCCTCCAGGGCATCAACGCCAGCCCAACCGCTAGACAGGTCACGATGCAACGCGCCGACCTGAGCCTGGACTTCATCCTCGACCTGGAAAAACGCCTGGGCAGCACTCAACCGCAACGCATCATCGGCCTGGTGGACGATGCCAGTGCTGCCGTGATCATCGACCTAGCACGCAGTGCCGGCGCGCGCGTGCAGTGGCTGGGTCAGCATCGCGCCACGGCCAACGCCTCCCATCACCGTCTACTCAGTGCCGAGGCCGCCAGCGGCTGCGCCCCGCAGCTTGGCCTGAACCTGAACGCCTGCGGTACCCACTTCAGCCTTACTGAACAGCGCTTGCATGGCCAACACGCACCGTTGCAAGTCTCTGCGACGGCGCGCAACACCGCAGGTTCCGAGCAATGGGCGGCCACGCTGGGCTACACCCTCGCTGCACTGGGCACCGCCAATCTCGGTCAGGCGCCCCTGATCGCCAGCCGTGCCTCGCCGCTGACCGGTAATTTCGTTTCGTTCTCGATCGAAGCTTGAAGGAACTCTCCAGATGACTGAAAAAACCAACAACAAGCTACTGCCTCGTGGCGTCAACGCCGCCCACTTCGAGCAAGCCATCGCCAAGTTCCGCACCTTGCTCGGCGAAGACAACGTCCTGGTCAAGGACGATCAACTGATCCCCTACGCCAAGATCATGATGGCTGTGGACAACGCCGGGCACACACCTTCTGCTGCTATCACCGCAACCACCGTCGAGCAGGTGCAAGGCGTGGTGAAAATCTGCAATGAACACAAGATACCAGTGTGGACCATCTCTACCGGTCGCAACTTCGGTTACGGCTCCGCAGCACCCGGTCAGCGTGGCCAGATCATTCTCGACCTGAAAAAAATGAACAAGATCCTCCACGTCGATCCCCAGCTGTGTACCGCCCTGGTCGAGCCGGGGGTAACTTACCAGCAGCTTTACGACCACATCCAGGAACACAACTTGCCCTTGATGCTGTCGTTCTCCGCGCCGTCGGCCATCGCCGGACCGCTGGGCAACACGATGGATCGCGGCGTGGGCTACACGCCTTACGGTGAGCATTTTATGATGCAGTGCGGCATGGAAGTGGTGCTGGCCAATGGCGACGTGTATCGCACTGGCATGGGCGGGGTTAAGGGCGACAACGCCTGGCAAGTCTTCAAGTGGGGCTATGGCCCGACTCTGGATGGAATGTTCACACAGGCGAACTATGGTATCTGCACCAAGATGGGCTTCTGGTTGATGCCCAAACCGCCGGTGTTCAAGCCGTTCGAGATCAAGTTCGAGAGCGAGTCGGATATCGCCGAAATCGTCGAATTCATCCGCCCGCTGCGCATCGCCCAGGTCATCCCCAACTCGGTGGTGATCGCCGGCGTACTGTGGGAGGCCTCCACCTGCAATACCCGCCGCTCCGACTACACCCTTGAGCCCGGCGCGACCTCCGACGCGATCCTCAAGCAGATCCAGATAGACAAGAACCTCGGCGCCTGGAACGTCTACGCCGCACTTTACGGCACTCAGGAACAGGTCAACGTCAACTGGAACATCGTCAAGGGGGCACTCAAACAATTGGGCAAGGGTCGGCTCGTCACACAGGAAGAAGCCGGTGACACCCAGCCCTTCAAATACCGCGCCCAACTGATGTCGGGTGTACCAAACCTGCAGGAATTCGGCCTGTACAACTGGCGTGGCGGTGGTGGTTCCATGTGGTTCGCACCGGTCAGCCAGGCCCGAGGCAGCGAATGCGACAAACAGCAGGCGCTGGCCAAGAAGACGCTCAACAAACACGGCCTGGACTACGTCGGCGAGTTCATCGTCGGCTGGCGCGACATGCATCACGTCATCGACGTGCTGTACGACCGCACCAACCCCGAAGAGACCCAGCGCGCCAATGCCTGCTTTGCCGAATTGCTGGATGTATTCGAGCAGGAAGGCTATGCCGTGTACCGCGTCAACACCGCCTTCCAGGAGCGTGTGGCGCAGAGCTATGGTCCGGTCAAACGCAAGCTTGAACATGCCATCAAGCGTGCCCTGGACCCGCACAACATCCTGGCACCGGGCAAGTCGGGCATCGACCTCACCAACCCATTTTGATGATGCTTGATACCCCGTCAGGCCTGGCGGGGCTTTTTATCTTAGGATACGCAATGACTTACACACAGTTGCTCGCAACCAGTACCCTGCTGCTGGCGGCCTTCCTGACCCAGGCCCAAGGCGACGTAACCTAGGGTCGACATCCCGGGCCGAAAGCATGGGAAGTGATCGTCCAACTTGAAGGCAAGCTCACCGAGCAGAACATTCCCCGGCATATGATCGGGCGCGAAAAGCGTGTGGTGGCCACGGCCATCACTGCGGCGACATTCAAAAAATATCTCTGAGAATTGAACAAGGTTATTGATCTTGGATCAGGACCGCTATGAGGCTTATGCCAACCACGATCTTACCTAACGGCCATCACTCAGTGACTGCCTGTGCAATCGGTGGCGTGATCTACATAGATCACTGCAAGCAGGAGTTTCAATTGGTACGGTGCAACCTCAAGGTTTGCGAAGGCAACTCCCCAAAACGCTCTTTGTATTCCTTGGAAAAACGTCCAAACTGCTGAAAACCGTAATCCATAGCAATACTGGAAACTTTTTCAGAGGATCGCGCCTGGATCAGGCGTAATCGAACTTGATCGAATCGTAATTGACGAAAATATGCGATCGGTGTCATGCCGTAATACGTATGAAAATCACGATAAAGGCGCTCGCGGGAGACCCCCACAGCTCGCTCAAGATCCACGAGCGTCAGAGGGAGTTCCAAGGACTCATTAAACATAATTTCAAGTTGTGTCAGGTACTGCGGGCGCCCCGCTTGGCGCGCCAGCAATTCATCAAAATAGTTATGTCGTTGCGAGAACAAGAGGCTGGTGATCAAGCTGTTTTCAAAGTTGCTCCACACGTCTGGCAGATCGCATAAAGAGCTCTCAGCCAGCAGAATCTCTTGAAAATTTTCCACCAGCTGCCACCACTGCTGCATTGCACCATCCAAACTCACCTTTGGCTCGAAAAGTATCGGCTGCGAAATTTGCCGACCCAGCAGCTTTGATAACTTCACCTCCAGTGCCCTGCGCGCGAGCTTAACCATCTTTTTGCGGCATTTCTCGCCAATGGTCATGCGCAAGGACTGGTTGGGCGAGAGGATCACCCCTACTGAAGAATTGGAGACGAATGAACTACCCTGATGCTCAATACTTTGCTCTCCGTACAGAGGCAAGTTGACACTGTAGCTCTGCTCCAGATTTTCGATCTTGACACGTACCAAGGTCGAATATTCGATTATCCCAATAGCTGCATTGCCTATTATGGTCCCATAATGGCGAAAATCCAGTTCGCGGGGCCTGGGAACTTCAAGATCATGTGGCCCGTTGATATTCAACATCCACTGTACGGCTTGTGCGGGCGTGTTGAGAACTGTTGAAAACTGCTGACGAATTACATTGTTTTTATTTTGATGGTAAAACATAGCATTTCCTCGATAGCCACTTAGTGCGGCTTTTGCAGGCTAAACGCGTGAAACAGTGCGGCGTCCTTCTGATGTTTCGTACAGTGCTTCCTGCATTGTCAGATCACGGTAGCCAAACTAGCTCTGCGTCTGATGCACGCGCAGCATCGCCCACCTTGGATAATTTCAAACTATCCCCATCCATAAAAATGGCTCCTTGAGTGGGGTAGTCACCGAGATCAGGTTTTGCAAAAAAATAGAACTCAGTCCGCGAAGGTCTGACCTCTGCTCTTTTGGAGGAACCATTCAAGGCCACGCTATTTCGCTCGTGACCGCACGTCAAGCTCCATCAGTCTGTCATTCATCTTTATAAAAAAAATTGCTCACAGCCTGAGGAAATCCGCAAAACCGCATAGCAATTACGTTATAGCCGAATAGTACTGGGGCGGGGTCGGAGGTTTAATCAGTTCTTCCCCGAAGCGAGCAAGGGTCAGACGTCCATGAGCACCCAATCTATTGCCGAGTGGCAAGATTCTATCAGGGGCTGTCTGGACTTCCGTCCTTTGGCGATTTGGAACCTCCTGATGCGCCTCCCTTCAAAGCTTGGAGAAATCTACGAAAGTAGCGGCGCGTCAAAAGCACCGTACCTGCCTAGCCATCCCCGTACCAGGGATGGGCCAGAATACTAACCGCAAGAGCCTGCGCAATGCCGAAAAATACGCCTGAATATCAATACGTCACAGGGCAGTACCGCCCTGGTTTCACCACTCTTTTCGAACAGTATCAATTGGCAAACGACAGGGTGCTCCTGGAGCGCTCCTGGGATCTAGACGTCCGGTACGGCTTGCATCCGAGGCAGACCTTTGATCTGTGTTTCGCCAAAGGGCGTGCCAAAGCCAATCTGATCTATCTTCACGCCGGCTATTGGCAATCGCGGGATAAGGCACAGTTTCGCTTTATCGCCTCAGCCCTGACTGATCGCGGCTATAACGTAGCCCTGCTGAACTACCCACTTTGTCCTGAAGTGTCTGTCGCTCAAATAGTTGCCACACTAGGCCACGGCGTATTGTTCACCCGAACTGCACTTCCACTGAAGGAACAACTGCTGCCGCTTATCGTCGTAGGGCACTCAGCGGGAGGGCACCTTGCGGTTGAATTGGCAATAGCACAAGCAGCGCTTCATCAACGGCAGCAACCCATCTCAGCGATAGTGCCCATTAGCGGAATTTACAATTTAGAGCCGCTGATCGAGACCAGCCTAAATAAAAAATTGCTCCTCGATAGACGCCAAGCGCAGGCCTGCTCGCCGCTGACCCGCGTGACCGGAAATCTGGTTCCAGCAGCCTTTGTAGTGGGTGGCGAAGAAACACCAGCGTTTCTGGAGCAGAATCGCACCATGATGTCTGCATGGAGCCTTACTGATAGCCCAGCAACTTGCCTGGAAGTTGCCGGGCGGGATCATTTCACTGTTTTGCAAGAATTTGAGAGCCCCTCCGGGACTCTACTCAAACTGATCGAAACCATATATCAAGCGGTTTGCCCTGCTATCGATTGTGTTACATGTAAGTGATGATCAAACGGTTCTCCTGATAATCCCCCGAGGCCAGATCTCTGTCGTAGCGGGTCTTGACGTAGATGTTCCGCCGCGCTCAAACCAACGCCTTTGGTAGGCCACTCTGCACTACGCAGCTGAGGAAGATATTACGCTCACTTTCGACGTTCTGATCAGGGTGCTGTGGCCCCGATCGATACAGATACCGCACCGGTCGATCTTTCATGAGGTCCGCCTTGGTAGAAGTCAACATGAACATCTCCATCGGGTCTGCGGCAGCGCCGATGGCTATCCAACTTTTCTGGAACACCGACGCGGGCCCTTCTACATGTGCAAAGCATAACGAGTGGAAGCAGATTCATCGCCCGTAAAAAGCCAGGCCTGTTGCCGCTGACCGAAAACTGACCCAGTAGAGGCTGTTCTGCCGACTGAAAACTGACCCAGGTGTTCAACTGCTTCTGCTCACTTTTTACTGTTGCCGCTGACCGAAAACTGACCCAGTAGAGGCTGTTCTGCCGACTGAAAACTGACCCAGGTGTTCAACTGCTTCTGCTCACTTTTTGAGCAGGAGAACACAGGGTGATCAGCATGGAAATGTTGGGAAAAATCCGGCGGATGTACTTCCGCGACAAGCTCTCGCTGCATCAGATAGCCAAGCGTACCGGGCTGTCGAGAAACACCATCCGAAAATGGGTCAGAGCGCCCGAAGCCACTCAGCCAGCGTACCAACGGTGCGCAACCTTCAATAAGCTCAGCCCTTTTCACGAGACCCTGGAGCAGGCGCTCAAGGCCGATTCGTTCCGGCCAAGACACAACCGCAGGAGCGCCAAAGCGCTTTTCGAGCAGATCAAGGCCGAGGGTTACGACGGCGGCTACAGCCAGCTCACGGCGTTTGTCCGCTCTTGGCGAGGGGAGCAAGGCAAGTCTTTACGCGCTTTTGTACCGCTGACGTTTGCTCTCGGTGAGGCCTTTCAATTTGACTGGAGCGAAGAAGGTCTGCTGATCGGTGGTCTTTTTCGACGTGTCCAGGTCTCCCACATGAAGCTGTGCGCCAGCCGCGCATTCTGGTTGGTTGCGTACCCCAGCCAAGGCCACGAGATGCTATTTGATGCCCATACGCGCTCGTTTGGAGCGTTGGGTGGCGTGCCACGTCGCGGCATCTACGACAACATGAAAACGGCTGTCGACAAGGTCAACAAAGGTAAAGGCCGCACGGTCAACGCCCGGTTTTCCGTGATGTGCGCGCACTATCTGTTCGATCCGGACTTCTGCAACGTGGCCTCTGGCTGGGAGAAAGGCATCGTCGAAAAGAACGTGCAGGACAGCCGGAGGCGAATCTGGCTCGATGCTCAAAATTGCATGTTCCATACCTTTGAGGAGCTGAATGTCTGGCTCGGCCAACGTTGCCGGTCGCTCTGGAGCGAACTGGTGCATCCGCAGTACAACGGGCTGACGGTGGCCGAGGTCTTGGAGCTGGAGCAGGTCGAAATGATGCCAATGCCGACGGTATTTGATGGCTACGTCGAGCGTACCGTGCGGGTCTCCAGCACCTGTCTGATCAGCGTGGCGCGAAATCGCTATTCAGTGCCATGTGAGAGAGTCGGCCAGTGGGTCAGCAGCCGTTTGTACCCTTCGCGGATCGTGGTCATTGCCGACGAAACGGTGATCGCCAGTCACGAGCGCCTCTTTGATCGAGATCAGGTCAGTTTTGACTGGCAGCACTACATCCCACTCATCGAACGCAAGCCTGGTGCATTGCGCAACGGCGCGCCATTTGCTGATTTGCCAAAACCGTTACGGCTTCTCAAACGAGGACTGAGGCGTCACACCAACGGTGATCGAATCATGATGCAGGTACTGGCTGCTGTGCCAATTGCGGGTCTCGAACCAGTGCTGGTGGCGGTGGAGCTGGTACTTGAATCGGGAAGTCTGAGCGCCGATCACATCCTCAATGTCGTTGCCCGCCTGACCTCCATCTCGAACCAGTGCTGGTGGCGGTGGAGCTGGTACTTGAATCGGGAAGTCTGAGCGCCGATCACATCCTCAATGTCGTTGCCCGCCTGACCTCCACCACACCACCTCCCTGTGTAGAAACCAGCCTGCAACTCAAGGTCGCGCCTGTTGCCAATACGGCACGCTACGACCGGCTCCGTGCGACCGATGAGGAGAATCGCAATGCGTGACACCAGCCTGCAACTCAAGGTCGCGCCTGTTGCCAATACGGCACGCTACGACCGGCTCCGTGCGACCGATGAGGAGAATCGCAATGCGTGACCTAATGACTGAACTCAAAGAACTTCGCCTGCACGGCATGGCCAGTGCTTGGGAAGAACTGGTCTCTCAAGGAACAGCGTCGACGGCTTCATCGAAATGGCTGCTGGAACATCTGCTTCAGCAGGAACATGCGGATCGCGCGGTACGCTCGGTGAATCATCAGATGAACATGGCAAAACTCCCCATGCACCGTGACTTAGCTGGCTTTGACTTCAGCGCTTCCAGCGCTGATGCCCGGCTGGTCAGCGATCTATCCAGCTTAGCGTTCACTGAAACCGCGCAGAATGTCGTGTTCATCGGCGGCCCTGGAACCGGGAAAACACACCTGGCCAGTGCCTTGGCTGTATCCGGAATCACGGCCCACAACAAACGCGTGCGCTTCTTTTCCACGGTGGATCTGGTGAATCTGCTGGAGCGTGAGAAGTACGATGGCAAGGCAGGGCGAATCGCCCAGGGACTGCTACGAACAGACCTGGTGATACTGGATGAGCTGGGGTATTTGCCCTTCAGTCAAAGCGGCGGTGCCCTGTTATTTCACCTGCTGTCCAAACTGTACGAACACACCAGCGTGGTCATCACCACCAACCTGAGCTTCTCGGAATGGTCGAGTGTGTTTGGCGACGCCAAGATGACCACCGCGTTGCTGGATCGGCTGACACACCACTGCCACATCGTCGAAACGGGCAACGAGTCCTACCGACTACAACACAGCACCTTGGCCGCGCAGACAAAGATCAAGTCACGGGAACGAAAGCGCAAGGACGGAGATGATGTCGAGGACGATGAGCCATTTTGATCCGCACCATAAATGCCCTGCCGCTTGCGGTGGGGCTTGATGGTCTTGAATCGGAACACTGCTGCTAAGCTTATCCACAATTGCTGGGGCAAAAATCAGCAATCCGTCCTGGGTCAATTTTCAATCGGCAGGGTGGGTCAGTTTTAAATCAGCGCCAACAACTTATCCACAATTGCTGGGGCAAAAATCAGCAATCCGTCCTGGGTCAATTTTCAATCGGCAGGGTGGGTCAGTTTTAAATCAGCGCCAACAGGCGTTGATCTTCCGTACAGTGTTCAGCGTCGTTTGCGTGACATGGCCACGAGTGGCCAAGCCTGTTTCAAGCAAGCGCTCGGCTGTATCTGCCGTCTCAGCGTACAGCTGATCTGACAAACCACGGACCTGAGTACCCAGCGTGTTTGAGAGATGCTTGTCACCATCTGGGGAAACACGGCATGCCGCGTAACCAAAGTGCATCCCAGCGTCTACCTGCGCCTTCGGTGTTACCGAGGTGCGGATAGCGTCACGCCACTCCTGCTTCTCCCAGCCCTTATTGATCCACTCAGTGATCCAGCGTTCGTAATTGGGAAGAAAGTTATTTTTCAAGTCGTAGAATTGCGTTTTGAGCACTTCCAGTCGGTCTACAACCTCCTGAATTTTGTCCTGAGATACGGCATAGCCACCCAGAAACCTCACGCCACACTCTTCCACTACTTTCGTAGCCTGCCGTTTGATCTTCTCGAACGGTTTTAGCTTATCTGGGTCGATTACACGCATCGATCCCAGAGAAGCCAAAATTGTAGGAGGAATCTTACCCTCCAGCATTTCAGGCTTTAGTTTTTTCCTAGCAGTCCATAGATGGATGCCGGAAAGATCGACCAGCAATAGTTGGTCAAGGACTTTGATCTCACTCTGTTGAATGGACATTTCACGATTCTCCTTTCTCACATGCATGAAAAAGGGGGAATCGCGCCCTTGGGGGGGAGATTCCCCCTTAGGGTTTTTTACACAGCAGCTTTCCAATCGCCACCGAATACACTTTCGGCGATCTTACGAATTGCTGTCTTCTGAACTAGATCGCAGCGGTTGAGCAACGATTCATCCAGTGAAAGTTGAAGGGGATTAGACGCGCGTTGATGAGTGTATCCACAAGAGATACGCCCCCAACGAAGCAATGTCCGTGTGGACATTGTGACGCTCAGGTAATTACCACCTAATCCTTTATGCTGGTTACGAATTGAGTTCGCAACCTTAACCATATTTTTTGCCATATCTACAGGTAGCATTGGCAAAGTAGATATTAAGGTTTGTACTTCATCAGCTTCATCAAGGTACGGAACCTCAAGGACTCTGAATCGATCCAGCGATGCCAAGTTCTGCTGCATGGTGCCAGCATATACTCCTGAAGCATCACCCTGCCCTGCTGTGTTACCACAAGCAACGAACCGGAAGTTTGGATGCGGCTTAATGACCTCACCGTTATTTTCTGCAATCACCAAGGGCCTCCCCTCAGTAACAGCATGCAAACCCACAGTAACTGCCGGATCAAGGGCGTCATATTCATCGATTACGAATACGAAGCCATGTCGCATTGCTTGGGTAAGCGGCCCATCCACAAACTTCGTGTTTAGGTCACCACTTACCGGATCGGTGACAGGCAGGTTGTAACCAGTAAGCTCTGGCATTTCCATTCGGCTATGAGCCGAAACGGTGATGCAAGGCCAATTGAGATGGGCAGTGATTTGCTCGACGAGCGATGACTTACCAGTCCCCGTTGCGCCGATGAGCATGAAACTATCCCCAAACGGAGCGTAAAGCCAACCCATGAACGGCTTGACCAACATCTCGCGGAAGAAATACTTTCCGTTCTTCGGAGCGACGTGATGCATCCACTGGTGCCCATCAGCAAAACCAGGCGCTTTCGCGTTGGTATTGAATCCGAACTCACTCATTTCAACATGTGCGTTGAATTGCATTTTTTTAATTCTCCATTCTCGAAAGCAGTAGCCCAAGAAAAGGAGAATCCCCATAGGGGAAGACTCCCCCAGTGGGCGATTTATTTGTGCGGTTTACGCAGCAACTACTAGGTCGATGACAGACAGGCTGTCTTCACTGGTTTTTTTAGTGAAGCTTACGACTGGTGTGAGCCCGTGATAAACCAACTCGGCACACAACGAATGCATCATCCATGGCGGGCAGCTGACCAAAATGGTAGTTGCTCCAGTCTTCTTTGCTTCAGCAAGGGCAATTTCAGCAAGGCGCATAACACGCTTTGCGATACTTTCCTTGTTTGGCAGCACCGGGAAGAAAAGGAGATTACGAATCTCCTGGAATTCCTTCCAACTCGTTAGATCACAAACCCCGAAGGATTCGAGTTCACGTGTAGTTTTAAACTTGGTCAGATTAACGACGACGTTGGTATTGCTCATATTCTCAACTCCAGTTTTCAGAGCGGAGAAATCCCATACGGGTTTCCCCGCATGGGTAGGTTTTTAAGCTGATTAGAGTCGCAGCTAACGACCCGTGCGTGGCACGGACAAACATCTACGCTCATGCGTGGATGATTGATTCTGGGGGGTAGCATAGGTCAAATGGACTTACGCATACTTGAACAGCCCCGATCGGGACTGTGAAGATTCTTGAGCTGCAGTAGCGCGCAGCTTACGCACCTTTCGGCTGACCAATGATGCCTATTTACAGTGTGGCCTGCAAGCTTCTAGCATCACGCAAATTTGCGGCCTAAAGACCTTCGTTCCTCGCTTTAGGTTGCCCAGAAATATTGAGCCTCCACAGCTAAAAAACCCCGCTTACGCGGGGCCTGTTCCGGTCAAATGTCGTCGTAGTGATCGCGCAGCCAGGTCAACACCCGGTAGCCTTGGGCGACCTTGATGAGCGCGCAGAAACTTTCCCACGCCGCACGGCAACTCAATTTGAAAAGACGCATAGGCGGCTTCCTCAAAAAAGAAGCCTGGCCCCGCCGCCCTTACCGGGCAAGGCAGCGGTTCTACTGAAAGGGGTCAGCGCTTTCAGCGAGCCAGGTGTTTGTCGGCCCTTCCCTCCCGGCGCGTTTTCCAGACGCGGTGAAGGGGCCAGGGCAATACATGCCCTTGGATATACGTAATACCGCAAAACAGCGGGAAGAAAAAAGCACTTTCGCGCTTTTTTGAAATATAGAACCCCCCTATAACCATCCGTCCGGTTTTTTCTTGACGCGGCCCTGGCATGACGTTCTAGTCAATTTCCACAATCACAGCTCAATCCGTCTATATCGCCCGTAGTTACGCGGGGTTCCAAGTCGTTCAGCATGATTTGAATGATGCAAATCAACGCCGAATTCGCCGTCGTGATTTGGGATGAAAGAAAAAACCAACCACAAACGGAACTGCTTAGCCATTGCTAAACGGTCGAAACGTAATTTATGATCGATTCGTCAGCGCTTTCAGCGAACCGCATACCGAACTCCAATTCTGTAAGCACAAATAAACCGCCCCTCCAACGGCGGTTTTTTTGTGTCTTAACTCCGCCTCGGATTCGACACTCCGCGCCCAGCGCTTTTGCGAGTGCCAAAAAAAACCGCCCTGGCCTAAGCCAGAACGGTCCAACCTATCAGCCTTTACTGGTCATCAAGACAGTCTCGCAGCATTTCGTATACGTGATGAACACGCACACAAACCACCACGAAGTCCCACGCACGTTTCAAAAACTTAAACATGCTGCGGCCCTCCAGTAGTTGGGCCTAACCTCCAGTGCGCTTATCGGGATACGCGAACCTTTGGGATAACACGCTAGTGTCCCCTGTGAGGCGGCAGGGCTAAGGGCCTCCTGCATAAAACCCGACACGGATTACTAGCCCGTGGCAGGAGGTCCAAAATTCTCGCGCATGCCCGGCCAACCTCAAAGGCTGACGAACGCGGAACTACTAGCAATATACGAACAAAAACGGGCTTTGTGTTGCGGCGGATGGCCTCAATGAAGCCCAAAAACGCACACATATAGGCAAAAGCCCCAGCGGCCGGGCGTTTGCCGGGTATGGATTTTTTCGAGAAAGTCGCCCGCTGATCATTAATAACGATTATTTATTTACGCTAAACCGTAAACTCGATAGGATCAGCGAACGCTAGTGTTCCCTGTGAGCATGCAAGCCCGGCCACTAACCGGACCTGCAAAGAAAAACCGCCCTACTAAGGCGGTTTTTTTTCGTCTGAACTTTCTCCGTTACGCCTTACACGGAGTCGCTATGGCTATCACCCTGGAGCTGTCCGCCTTTGAGCTTGAAACGCTGGCTGACTTCCGCCGACTGCACGCTGAGTACCAACGCACAACCTCCAGCACGCCCAGCCTGGAACTTGACAAACTGTACAGCGCAATCAGCACCTCGGCGCAGATCCTCGCGGAAACCTTGGACAAGGCCGCCCGCGCCCATGGCGTGTAGCCAACGGCTATCAGGCAATCACTGCTCAAGTTCCTGCAGGCGCGCCCGGCCGGTGTTGTCGAAGGCGATATAAAGCGCTTCAAGGTCCGCCGGATTCAGGCCGCAGATGACCTCCAGGCCTTCGGCGTAGCCCTCGGCCCGTTCCAGGGCCAGGCGCACGGTGCAGGCATCCTAGGCAAGCTCCAGGCGCTCCAAGCGTTTTAGCGCGTGGTCACGCACCAGGGGCGGCAGCGGCCCCCGGCCAGTTGATCGGCGGCGCTCATGCTGGCACCGGGCTAACTGTGTCTAGCGCGGTTCGTAGCACTTGCAGGGGGTAACGTTCGCCGCGAATCAAGTTCGGGCACTTCTCTTTATGCCAGGCAAACGTAATCGCCCTGGCCGCGCTGTCGAACGGTTGACGCCCTTCGCAATGCCGGCATTCCAAATAACGTGGCCCAAGTACCCAGTCGCGCGCCCAGTCTTCAACCAGGGCGGCAGCGTAATGCGGTGCGTTACTGTCACGCGCGCTCATGTCACACCGCCAGGGCGGTGCAACCGGAGCGCCATTCCTTCCAACCGCTCATGGCGTAGGCCTTGGGCTGGATCAGTTGTTCAAAGGACTGCGTGCCGGGGCCCTCCAGGCCGTCCAAGTAAGCGCACAGTTCGCTCAAGGCCTCACCAAAGGGCACTGGGGCTTCGGCGCTCAGGGTGGCATTCAGGCGCTCGTTCAGGCCGGCGCCGAGCGCCTGGGGCAAGTCGTTGAGCAGCTCGCGCACCTGGGCACGGGTCAGCAGCGGTTCTTCGTAGTGGTCGAAGGCGGATAAGTGAGGCGCTGGCATCGAGGTCGCTTCCTGTTTCGAGTAAGGGCGAAGATTGCGTAACACCACTCCAGGGGGTTCTGGTGTGCCACTCCAAGGGCGTTATGGTTTCCGCGGGCACAAAAAAAGGCCCCAACACTCGGGGCAAGTGTGGGGGGCCTGTTTTACACAAGTGGCGTATTGTTAACGCCGATTCACTCAGTATATCGGCATCAATGGCGGTTCCCCGTCTTTCTGCCAGCCCAGATGGTATTCGGCGTACTGATCCGCACCGTCCTGACAGACGCACACGGCCAACAGCGTCCAACCATGGGTGATGTAGCTTTCGGCCTGGTGATAGGTGACCTTGATCAGCTTGCGGGTGTCTTCAATCGCCATTGATGCAACTCCTTGTGATGGTGGCCTATTGTAAGCACAGCGGCCGAGGTGGCGGAATTCCTTTGGTTATGACTGCTCGGCGACCTTGAATTCGCGCACGCGGGCTTCGGACCCCTCGCGGGCATCATCCAACAGTGTCAGGCGCTCGGTTTCAGTGATCGCGGCCACGTCATACAGCGCCTCGGCATAGGCGCGGGCATGTTCCTCGGTGCGGTCGATGTACTGTCGATTCGCCTTGGCGATAGCCAGCACCTTGCGCCGGGCTTGATTCATGTACAGCGTTTATTCGTGGTCGGTATAGGTCGGCATGGCGGGGGTTCCTTTCTGTTCGGTTCGTAAGGGGTTTCGAAAGCGCGTATGACGGGGCTCCATGCTTCGTTTTCCATGTCATTTCTCCTTGAACAGATCAGTGGTGGTTCGTCAGACAAGAATCGGCAATTGGTCGGTCAATATTCCGACTCCGCTTAGCTTTGACCTCCAACCGCAGTGCGCCACACCTTCTTCGACAGATCAGGCACTGCGTCAGAATCTATTTTGCGACCTGAAAAGCGTGCTGATAGAAACGGCCAGACGTTCTTCAAATGAAGCGTTGTGATGGATGCTACCGGGACTGTTAATCTGAGCCGCGAATTTGTTTAAGCCAGAGTGATTTTCAACGTATAAGTCCCCCACAAGGTGGCGAGGCACTCCGAGGCTGACCGATATATTGATAACCTCATCAAAATCCTCCGCACCATCTTCAAAATAGCCAGGATACCGAGGGACATACCCCTTTAGCTGTCCCTCATAGTTTAGAGCTATAGACTCACCAAATTGAATGAAAACAGGCTTCTCATCAAACCTATCATCTAGTTGACTCAGCTGAACCATAGCGCCCTTAATATCGTCCAGGCGTTTGAAGGATTCAAAGATGAATGCCTCAGGAACCCCAAACTTCCTCGCAACCATCGCAGCCTTGCGGAGATTTCTTTTAATTAAAAATTTGTATATGGCTTTGCCAATCACTACAACCAACAATATTGTGGTAACGAGGCCAATGATCTCAAACATAATTTCCCCCTAGTCCAGATCTTTTGGTTGTCACACTTGCGATTTCCTATACGTCTTCGTCGTTTGGATTTAGTCTAAAATGCCACGCCAACAGCCAGCCCATCAGCCCGGCAAACATCCCAAATATCTTTGTCGACCATAGGGACCCTCGACCTCCAAAATTGCAAATTTGAAGAACGCCAATTGCAGTACCCACGCAAGGACTCCAACGGTTATTCCGTGCCTTGAGGCAATTTTATAAGTGAGGGTGGCTAACACTGCGAGCGTAGCCAGCCCGATGATTGCGTGACTCAGTAAAATCGGCATGGCGTTTTCATTGTTAGTTACAGGGATATGCAGACCGCATGAAAAGGTAGACGGCTGCCGTACTTTGTTGAGCTTTAAGTTCATTACTCATTTTGCGATTTGCCCACCCCATAAACCCATCGACCAGTGACTTGTTCGTCACCTGATCTGGAATGCATATAGGGCCGCCCCGCTTGAAAGAATGCTCGTTGAAGGCATCCGCAAATGTCCAAGCGTCTCGCCAGATTTGAAACTGCACATTGCACAGAAAGACACTCGCCACATCGAGTTCGCTGGCTTTTGCTTGCGGAATGCTCACCGCCTTGCACGCGTCTACTAGACCTTGCCCTGTCGACCAATCGAAGCCCGACGCGACGGCTGGTGTAGCTCCCGCCAAAACCGATAGTGGACTGGTTGCCAACAACATAGTTTGACACAGCCCTTCTCGTAAATCGGGGCCTGTAGGATGACCCGGGATCCACACAACAGCAACATAGACTGACACAGACGGGTCGCACTTCAAATACGGGGCCCGATTGGTAACAACATAGATTGACACAACAGCGAGCGTTCATTCAGGCACGAAATATTATGTGAGCGCGACCGGTCACTCACCTGTGCGGAAATAGTCTTTTTTCAACACAGGCTCAGTGCGATGTCTAAATCCGTGCGCAACCTTCGACCGGTCCCCATCAGCACATAAACTGTGTTTTTTGTTCGAAATAAGCAGCCATGGGTGAAGGAAACACCCAGCGTTGTTCGGACCCAACCACCAGGCGGGAAGCGGCCTTTACTGTCTTGGATAACGGTCAAAGCGTAAACGAGAGCAGGTATTAGCTGTCTATCCGTAATGGCTTTTCGCTGACGTGTTGTAATGTCGAGATCCAATATTGCCCAATCAGCAACAAGACAATAGGCACGGGAAGGAAAATGCAGACTGGCGAGGGCCACAGCATCTGAGGTGGTGAGTTGGCACCCGTCTATTTTCTCACCCGCAGAAAGCACTGAGACAAAATCTGCCAGGTTCATTTGTACCTCCGGCCGATCAAAAAAAACTGATTCGAACGAGAAGCATCATTCAGCTTAGCTCCCCGCGACACACGAGGTTCCTATGCCGACCACTGGGCCATTTTACAGCTGGTCCGCCTTCTCCCCTCATCCCACTGAACGGGATGATTTCTATCTAGCTGTCACCAGATAAAGTGGTTTACGCCAGTACCCGGCTATGCCATTGCCGTGCTTGAACCTTACCTCGCGGTAGGTTCCGATGTGGGTGAAACCTAGTGCTTCATGGATGCCCGTGCATGCCGTATTCGGCAAGGCGACGCGGGCATAGGCGCATGAAATCCATGTTACTCAAGGAGCGGTAGAAGCCGTTTGGCTGCGACTGAATCAAAATGACATGCCCTCAGACACTTGAATCAGCATTTCTTCGACTAGATGTGTGCCAAAGGTTGTAGTGGCCACCGCCGATGGGCTTTCTCCTAAAAAACGGGCTTTGGGTTTGGAAAGCCATTGTTTGGCCTTCCCTTTGTCACCGAAGATCACCTCGGCCATGGCGCTAATATGTGCAAACCGGAACAGGCGATCGCTCTCATGCAACGTTAAAAGCTGATTGGCTGACAGTTTTGTTTTAAGCGTTTTGGGTTGAATGATTCTGTCGCGTTCTTCGTCGCTGAGGGTTCCATCATCACAAAGCATTTTTATCAGGCTGACCGAGAAGCCAGCTACTATCATGTCGTGAACGTCCAGATCCGAAGCATTGACAGAGATATGAAGAAGCGTCTCCAGACGCATGCGGTAAGCATGATAGACATCCTGACTCAGGACGCCAGCAAACATGGGCCGCACTGATATTGTGTTGTGCACGGGCGTCAGCACTAATGTGCCATTCGCTACCGTTAGCTCCAGGTCGTCCCCAACACCTAACCTCATTTGGTCAAGCAACTCTTGAGGCAGATCAATGATGATGTCGCCAGTTCCGTCCTCAGTTTTCTGGGATTTTACTATCCAACGCTCAGTTTCACTCATGATCGTCCGGCCCTCATCCGCCATCAGAGAATGACACACATCATCATGGTTGGGCCCAGAGCTGACCAAAGGAACGCGCAATCCGCTGGTAGACAGGCACTGCCGCTGCTCGAACGCCGGATAGCGAGTGAAACAGCAAAAAATGGGGCAATGGATATACCTGCCTTTCCACCTTCACATGGCTAAGAGCCTGAGCGTGATCAGTTAACTACACGAAAGGATATGACATGCACCCTGATGAGCTTTATGTTTCCGTCGACGTCGAGACTTCTGGGCCTATACCAGGCGAATACAGTCTGCTTTCCATTGGAGCTTGTCTTGTAGCCCAACCTGAAACGTCCATCTATCTTGAACTACGGCCTGACAGTCCGAAACACGACCCCGAAGCGCTGGCAGTATCGGGGCTGAGTCTGGAGAAGCTGGAGCGCGAGGGTCTCGCTCCGCAACAGGCGATGCTGACATTTGATCAGTGGCTGAGATCGTCCTGCCAAACGGGGCAAAAGGTCATTTTCGTAGGACTCAATGCACCGTTTGACTGGTCATTCGTCAATTACTACTTCCACAAATACCTAGAAACCAACCCCTTTGGTTTTACCGCTATCGACATGAAGGCCTACTTTATGGGCGCTGTAGGTTGCAGCTGGAAGGAAACAAAATCATCCAAAATGACCGCTGTGCTGAAGCCACTCAGCGAACCGAACCATAACGCATTGGATGATGCCCGCTTTCAGGCAGAGCTCTTCGCCCTAATGCTGGCGGGTAACTATAAACGCTGACCTGCCTTCCACCGCACTGACTTGAAGTTCATCTGACCCAGGTTGCCTCAACATATCTGCCGTCCCTGAACGACCACGCCTTGATACCTTCTGGTTTTTCGGACTTGCCGACAATAATGGCTATTGGGTGCGGCAGATCCTGCGTGTAACGTGCAGCAAATTTGGAGAAACTACCGATGTCTGCCGGAGAGATCACCGGAACGGATTGGGGATGCGTATGCCAATAGCCCACCAGGCGTAACCCTTGTTCGTTGGCAGCCTGGATCTCCTGACGGCACCGCGCCGCATCCAACTCTAGCCAAGACCAGCCTGACCGATCGGCGCGATGAGGCAACGTGGCCAAGGCCAGCAGCAAACCTTTCGGATCAACAGGGTTGACGAATAACTGTCCACCTCGCTCCACGCCAAAAAGGCCCTGCCGATGACTATCCAAGATGTCCGCGACCGCCTGGGACACCAATAGCTCGGAGTCCACCTCCGGCCATCGCCAGCGCCATGCGATATCCGTCATACCATTTCGTCCTTATCTTCCGGCCATCCGCGTTCGAGTAGGATTTGCTGCGTCCCCTCTGGCAGTTTGGGCCCATGGTATTGGCCTCCTAGGCTCAGCACATCTTCAGGCCTATAAATGCTGCTGACCCAAGATGCAGTGGCGATCTTGCCGGTCAATGCGCGTAAGGCCGTGTGCGACACCATAGAGGCGATATTGGTCATTCCCAGCGAGCCGCCTGGGATAAAGCTCTCGCCACACGCGGGCAGTGGAACAACACCGCCTCCCGGCCACTCTGTAAATCTATGCAAAAAATCGCCGACGTCCGTGAACAACTGACGGCCATCAAAGGTGCCGCCTGGTGCGAATAGAGCATGGCCGACCTGGGTATACGGTTCGCTCCAGGCTTGTAAAAGCCCCCAAGGAGCGCCGCTGGATTTGGTTCGCCATACAGTGACCTCCGACTGCCAGTCTGCTGTCGTGATCACCACCAGATCTGCGTTATCGAACACTTCTGGTTTGCTACTCATCACTACTTCGGCAAAAGTCGAATAAGCGGTGCATTCTGTCGTCGGAAGATCTAACAGAATCTTGTCCCTCAACGCTGAGGCTTTCAGCCTCCCTAGGCTATCCGCTCCCAGAACGTGCCTCCCCAGATTGGCTGACACCAAAGTGTCAGGATCGATGAGGGTAAGGTGGCCGACACCGGATCGTGCCAATTGTATTGCCACCGTACTGCCTAATGAGCCAACGCCAACACAAACGACTCGAGCATTTTCAAGGTGCTGTGCAGTGCCGCTTATATCGCGGGACAGGATGGACGCTCGATCAAGCACATCCAGGGCAGTTGCTCGGACGAGCGCCGGAGGATGAGCATTTGCGATAGCTGGCCGCCGGCGAGCTGTACGCAAGCCAAACTTTGCCCCCCGCTCCTGCTGTACACCGAGCGAACGCACATTGAGACAATATGTTGGAGCATCTGCGCCTCCTGGAAGCTCCAGAACAATCCATCGACTCGCCAACGTTCCATGCAGCTCAAACCATGCCAGCAATTGCTCGGCATCGTCTGGTTGAAGGTGTGGCTTTAGCCACAGCAATAAATCTTCTGGATCCGGGGTGCGGATATCCGGATAAGTCTGAAGCTTGACGTAAAAACCGGGAGTTTCGGCCGCACGAATGACAGCAGAGCGCCCGACGACCCGTCGGTAATGCCCTTTGAGTGCAGCTACATTCGATGCTAACCAAACCGTTTCCTGACCGGATGGCACAGCTCGGCGCGGATCGCTGAGCGCAAACAACTGCGAGGCAGCCTGAGGTCGATCCAACAGTAAGAGGTTCTGGAATGACTGCCCGTGCTGAAACGACCAGTAGGTAGTGATCTCATTCTGAAATTCGATATCGCGTGTTGCCTGGTTTGATCCCATCTTGGACAACGAAACGATCTGGGCCAAGCGAGCAAGGCTGTCCTCTACCACGACCTCCGGGGAGCCCATGATGGGGCGTTCCTGAAAGCCATGAAGGCAAAGCCCCGACTTAGTGGCATGCGGCCAAACCAGCCATGGAGAGGGTTCGACGTTCAGCCGCAAGAGCCCGCGGGGAAAGTTGGAGGGGAAACCTATACGCAGTCGCCGCTCCTGCCCCGTGTAATCGATGGGCAAGGGGAAGTGAAAGCACGCCGCTTCGTCAGCCCGCATGGGTGCGGGCTGGAGCAATGCATCGGCAGCATCCTGACCTAGGGTGTTACGCAGTGCGGCGATTCCGCGCTGCAATGGTGTCTTAATAGGATCAGCCAAGGCGTCCAACTGGCTTTACGCTCGACTGAGAGGTTCCGCCACCGCTGGCCCCTCCGAAGAGCGAACCCATCGAAGCAGAGTTTCGAGTAGTGCCATCCGGTCGACCGGGCATCGTCCAATTCGCAGGGATTTCATTGTTCACTGCCGTGATGAACGCCGGCGCAATACCGAAGTTCTTTTTCACTGCCTCGGCAAAGGAGTCATTGGATTCAAAACTTTCCAAACCTAATGACACAGATGCACTGGCGTCCGCATGCCACTTGGCGAATGCCTGACGGTAGCCTTGCCCCTCGCCCGGTCGATTCCACTTCTCTGCAAAGTTTTCGCCGTTATCGGCAGGGGTGCAGACATAGCAGTCGCTACCTCTATGCGCGATGTGCTGCGGCATTCTGCGAACGATTTCCAAAATTGCGGTGCCAGAGGCTTCGACTGCGACTCCTTTACGACATCCAGGTATGCGTGCGTGGCTAGAGTGGTGATGACCGCAGATATTGGGCGAGTATCAGCGCTCCTTGTCTTGATGGCCCATTCATCGCGATGCCGCTTGAGCAGCTTAATGGTCGCACGCAGGGGATCTTGATCGATGTAATCCTGATAATGCGGCAAAGGATCTTGGGTCGCGGCATCAAGCATCCGCTGGCTTTTGGCAACCACTAAGCTTTCCAGAGAGATTTCCTGGGCGGAAGCGACCTGCAACCAATTCGAGTAAGGAATAGGGCTGCTCGCTTTCCATCCTGTGACTCGATCCGGAACCTCAAGCTTACCCTCGCCGTTTGCTTCGCCATTTCCGTTGATCGCCCGGGCAGGTGTGACATCGATGTGGAAACCTGGATTTTCGTCTGCATAAACGATTCGAATACCACGACGTAGTTGCTTAACTTCTTCCTGAACGCGGGAGCCTTCCCTAAAACGCTGCTCAATCGCCTCTAGAACTTCCTTCGCACCAGCGCCTTGAGCGTGAGGGAGCCAGATAATCGCGTCCGCATCAATGGTGTCCAGATCCGCAGGCGCGCCGGGAATTGGCTTAATGGTCGTTTTCAGCCGCATTGAGCCCTGAACGAAAATATGAGCCTCAGCGAGCAACGGATTGTCGGAAGCCGAGAGGATTTTTTCCAGTTGGGAGTAGCGGTCATTGATTTTTTCGTACTGCGCTTCCGACAGCGAGATCTCCCGCGCGGCGCGAAGCAGAAAATATTCCCAACTGCTGCGCTTGGTCTGTTCGTTGCTCAAAAGCATTACATAGCCTCCTGGGCCACGGGACCCAATTGCAGTGTTTGCGTAAACCGATCTTGGTTTTCTTTGTCCCGATCGAAGATCAGGTATGTATGTTGATGCTGTGTTGTGAGCAACGCGCCAAACTCGATGGCCAATGCCGCAGGAATGGCGGCGAAGACGTGGATGGGGTCAGGAGTCAGAGCCTCAAGCTGGCTCAGTCGTATTTGAAGTGCGTCGCGAAAAGCATGAATCACCCGACGGTTCTGTACCATCGCGTAGCTTGGTTCTGGGATCGACAGCTCTGCAATACGTGCACCGGGTAGAGCGTCGGTCACGTCGCGTACTGGAACTTGCGCAGAAATGGAGAGCACCAACGCCAGTGGGCCATCGCCGTTGGGTGGAGGCGTAAACAGAAAACTAGGCGGCTCAGCAGACTGATCGGGCCAGCGCAAAAGATGCTCGCGATGAAAAGAGAAGATCAAGCGTTTGGAACGGTCGCCGATACTCTGGCCCAACATCATCAAGGCCGGAATGTCGGCCAAGCCGACTACTGCTAGCGCGGGCGAATCGCCATAAGTGCCGCCGCGACGCTTGAGTTGCTGCTCCAGCTCATACTGGACGCTGTCTTTGACGTTCTGCCAATAGGTAGTGTCCCTGCCACGTGGTCCGGGCGCAGCGAAGGCGATTTTGATGCCTTGATCGAAGGCGGTTAATCCCTCGGCGGACATCGCAGTCAACAGATCGCGAACGGGGATATCGTTGATCGTCTGAAAGTGCTGACTCTGGACGATGAGAGGAATGGCTCTGCCACCATCGGGGGTCGTTGCGGCGAGTCGGATGCGTTCAAGGTACGCTTGGTGCAAACCGCTCAGATCATTTTCAGGGTAGCCATCTGCGTCACGATCAATTTTGTCATGACAGCCTGGGCACAGGAGCATCAGGTTAGCAGTATCGTTAGTGTGCGCCTCAGCATCATGATCCGCGCGTCCCCGAGGCCCCTTGGGACTGGCGGGTAAGATATGCGCCACTTCGCCCCATTTCATTGGCTTGCCGGCACGATAGTCGAACGTTAGATCCGTACCGCACAGTTCACAATGACCAGCGGTCTGTGTCCATACGATCCGCTTCGTCTCATCATTCGTGTTAAAGCGCCCGCTCGCGGGCTTAGCGTCTTCTTTTTCTGCCATTTCGACCGACCCCCGAAAAACATCCATGATTGAAAACGATGATGGCAAGATAAGATCATATTAGGGTCATTCGTCCCGATTTCAAGAGAGATCTGAGGGTGACGAATGCTGAGTCGCCTTTTAGCAGGATGCTTTTTTGGCTCATCGAAAGGCGGTGGTGGCGGCGTTCGTTTTCTGGCAAGTGCTGGTGGGTAATGGCACTGACCACAGCGTATGTAGGACTGATGAAAACGAGCTGCGCAGCTCAAACGAGGCTGCAAGCGCAGCCCCTTTCGTATGCGTTTTTACGCGTCAGTGCTTGCCAGGCTCAACGGACAAGTGTCGACGACGCATGAGGTGATAGGCCGCCGGGATCACAAACAGCGATAGCAAGGGTGCCGTAACCATACCGCCAATCATCGGGGCGGCAATGCGGCTCATAACCTCGCTACCGGAACCGCCTCCCAAAAGTATAGGTAACAAACCAGCGATAACCACTGCCACGGTCATAGCCTTAGGTCGAACGCGCTGGACAGCGCCTTCACAAATCGCGGCCATCAACCCGCGTTCTGTGTTGTCACCGAGGTCTTGACGCTCGGTCCATGCATTTTTCAGGTAGAGCAGCATGATCACGCCAAATTCGGCAGAAACACCGGCCAAGGCGATAAAGCCGACCCCGGTGGCAACCGACAGGTTGAATCCCAACAGATAGAGAAACCATGCCCCGCCCGTGAGAGCGAATGGCAGCGTGGCCATAATCAGCAAAGCCTCATCAAGGCGTGCAAATGTCAGGTAGAGCAACACGAAGATGATCAACAGCGTGGCAGGCACCACCAGTTTGAGTCGTGCGTTGGCCCTTTCGAGAAACTCGAACTGACCTGAGTAGCTCAGGCTCATGCCGGGCTGCAACTTGACCTGCTCACTGACGACCCGGCGTAGATCGGCGACTACGGAGGCAATGTCCCGGCCACGCACATCGATGTACACCCAGCCTGAAGGCCGTGCGTTCTCACTCTTGAGCATTGGCGGCCCGTCGTTGACCTTGATCTTCGCCACGGTGCCAAGGGTGATCTGGCTGCCTAGCGGGGTGTAGATCGGCAACTGCTCCAAAGCGCCGAGCGAATCCCGCCACTCACGAGGGTAACGTACGTTAATTGGGAAACGAGCCAACCCTTCAATCGTCTCCCCGACGTTTTCACCGCCGATTGCGCCGGCCACGATTGATTGCACATCGGCAATATTTAACCCATAGCGTGCCGCAGCTTTGCGATCGATATCCACATCAATATAGCGGCCACCGGTCAGTCGTTCGGCTAACGCTGAACTGACACCTGAGACGTCCTTGGCAACACGCTCGATGGCTTGGGTGACGGCATCGATCTCCGTCAGGTTGGTACCGGCAACCTTCACGCCAATCGGGCTTTTTATGCCGGTGGCCAGCATGTCGATACGGTTACGAATAGGCGGTATCCAGATGTTGGTTAATCCTGGGACACGCACCACTTGTTCTAGCTCCTCAACGAGCTTTTCCTGGGTCATGCCTGGGCGCCACTGTTCGCGTGGTTTGAATTGAATGGTGGTCTCGAACATTTCCAACGGTGCCGGGTCAGTCGCGGTTTCAGCGCGGCCGGCTTTTCCGAAAACATGTTCGACCTCTGGAACTGTCTTTATCAGACGGTCAGTCTGCTGAAGCAGTTGCGCGGCCTTCTGCGCCGATAATCCAGGCAGAGCTGACGGCATATAGAGCAGGTCCCCTTCGTCCAACGGGGGAAGAAACTCACCACCCAGACGAGAGATCGGCCACAACGCGCTGACAAAGACTAGCAATGCAACCAGCAGCGTTACTTTAGGTCGACGTAATACGGCGTCCAGAGCGGGCTCGTAGATCCGGATCAACCAGCGATTTAGCGGATTCTGTTGCTCATTAGGAATTCGTCCGCGAATCCAATACCCCATCAACACCGGAACTAGAGTTACCGACAGTCCAGCCGCTGCGGCCATAGCGTAGGTTTTGGTGAACGCCAATGGACCGAATAGACGTCCTTCCTGAGCCTCCAGCGTGAACACCGGAATGAACGACAGGGTGATGATCAGCAGACAGTAGAACAATGCGGGTCCTACCTCGGCAGCCGCTTCAGTCATCACGTGCCAATGACGTTCACCTTTCAGTTCCTCCCCAGGATTAGCCACGTGCCAAGCCTCGACCTTCTTGTGGGCGTTTTCAATCATCACCACGGCAGCGTCGACCATGGCGCCGATGGCGATGGCAATCCCGCCAAGGGACATGATGTTGGCGTTGATACCCTGATAGCGCATTACGATGAAGGCGATCAGCACCCCAACCGGCAGGGAGATGATTGCCACCAGAGATGAACGCAGGTGCCAGAGAAAGATTCCGCAGACCAACGCGACGACGATGAACTCTTCGATCAGCTTGTGGCTGAGGTTTTCCACGGCACGATCAATCAACTTGCTGCGGTCGTAGGTGGTGACGATTTCTACCCCCGCCGGCAGACTGCTTTTCAGCTCGTCGAGTTTGGTCTTGACCGCCGCAATGGTTTCTCGAGCATTCTTACCGCTGCGCAGAATTACAACGCCGCCGACGGTCTCACCTTCGCCATCGAGTTCGGTGATGCCTCGACGCATCTCAGGCCCCATCTGAATCGTGGCAACATCGCCCAGAGTGACCGGCACACCACCCGTGCCCAGTTTGAGTGGGATAGCACGAAAGTCATTGAGGGTCTTCAAGTACCCGGAAGCCCGCACAATAAACTCGGTCTCCGCCATCTCCAGCACCGCCCCACCAGTTTCCTGATTGGCCTTGCCGATCGCCTCGGTCACTTCAGACTGCGTGATACCCAAGCTGGCCAGCTTCACCGGATCAAGCTGCACCTGGTACTGCTTTACCATGCCACCCACCGTGGCCACTTCCGCAACGTTCGGTAGGGTCTTAAGCTCGAATTTAAGGAACCAGTCCTGCAAGGCACGTAACTGCGCCAAGTCATGCCCGCCGCTTCGGTCTACCAGGGCGTACTGGAAAATCCAGCCAACCCCAGTGGCATCAGGTCCTAAAGCGGGCTTGGCACTGGCCGGAAGCCGGCTTTGTATCTGGCTCAGATATTCCAATACGCGCGAGCGAGCCCAGTACAAGTCAGTTCCGTCTTCGAATAGTACGTAAACGAAACTGTCGCCAAAGAAGGAATAACCGCGCACAGTCTTGGCACCAGGCACAGAGAGCATGGTGGTTGCCAATGGATAGGTGACCTGGTTCTCTACGATCTGTGGGGCTTGGCCTGGATAAGGTGTACGGATAATTACCTGAACATCCGACAGGTCTGGCAGTGCGTCAATGGGCGTACTTTGAACCGCCCAGATCCCCCATGCCGTGACAAACAGCGTCGCCAGCAACACAAGAAAGCGGTTAGCCACCGACCAGCGAATAAGGGCCGCGATCATGGCTGGGTCCCAGAGCGTTCCAGACGCTCAACGCGCAGACCATCTTCCGTCTGGCTGACAGCGATCCGAACCTTGTCGCCCGTTTTAAGATCCTTCATCAGAGCTGGAGCGGCGAGAGGGAAAGTCATCGTCATGCCTGACATACCCAATGTTCTGAAGGGACCGTGGGCGAGCGTGACTTCTTTGTCGTTGATCTCAACGATCTGACCATCGGCCTCATGCAAAGCGCCTGCGGTTACAGTAGATGGCGAAACGTCCAGTGAGCTTGCGACAACGCCCTTGAGACTGGCCTCCGAGTCGAGAAGGAACTGGCCAGAAGTCACCACTTTTTGCCCCTCTTCCAAGCCTTTCAATATCAGCGTTTTGCCATCGTTATCTTGGCCTAACTGCACCTCCACCGGGCGATATCGACCAGCGTCTTCAGAGAGCATGACCAACGTACGTCGACCGGTACGAATGACGGCCTCGCTCGGCACCCACAAAACACTTTGCTCCGTCGAACGATTGAGACTTACCTGCGCGGTCAAACCTGGCCTGAGTCGGCCATCCGGATTGGGTAACTCAACTCGAACGCGAAGTGTGCGACTGTCCGAACTGGTTTCCGGAAGAATCGCACTGACGACGCCCTTGAGCACAACTCCAGGGAGCGCGGACAAACGCGCTTCGGCTGCTTGCCCTACAACGATTGACCCAGCCTCCGACTCTGGTACCGCCACGGCCAGCCAGACACTGCTCAAACCATTAACACGCGCGAGCGTCTCGCCTGCGGCCACCGTCATACCTTCACGCACACTCAGCTCTTGAAGCACACCACCAATAGGGCTGGTCAGAGTCAGGTTCGGTTGAACTTTGCCACTGCGCTCAACTTGAGCAATTAACTTAGTTGGCATTCCGGTGAGCCTCAATCGCTGGCGGGCCGCTGTCAGCAAGTCAGCATCGCCACTACGCTTGAGGGCGAGAAATTCCTCTTGAGCAGCTGCCCAATCCGGCACCAAGATATCTGCCAAGGCGGCATTCACTTTCAGCACATCACCAGGTGCATGGGCGTACACGCGCTCGACAAAACCCGCCGTACGGGCCTGAATGACTGCAACGTCCCGTTCGTTGAAGGCCAGAACACCTACCACGTTCAGTGTCGAGGCAAATACCCCTCGACTGACACTAGCCAGTCGCACACCAAGGTTCTGAGTCAGGCTTGGATCAATTCGAATGCCGCCGCTGTCCCCCTTGGTATCTGCGTATTGGGGGATCATCTGCATGTCCATGAAGGGTGACTTACCCGGTTTATCGAATTTCTGTTGTGGGTACATGGGGTCATACCAATACAGAACCTTTCGATCAGGAGAGGCTTTGGCTTCCTGATCCGGCTCGACACCAGCTACTTCGCTCATTCGCGGTTGGGCTAACCAGTAACCTCCGGCAACACCCAAGGCAATCGAGATGCCGACAACTAAAGTCCCTTTCCATACTTTGAAATTCATTGAGCGGGCTCCCCGTAAGAGAAATACAGGCGAGCGCTGGTGAGAGCACGTTGCTCTTCAACGTCAATCTGCTTGAGACGGGCTTCGATGAGTTCGCGTCGGGCGGCCACAACCGAGTTCAAATCACCTTTGCCGGAACGGTAGCTAGCCATGGTGAGTTCAACCTTTTCTTTAGCCAGCGGCAACAAGCTTTCCTGATTACGGTTGACTGCACGATTGAGTCGCTCGTAGTCGGCCAACTCATCCTCCAGTTGCTGGGTATGCTCGCGCGACAGAGCTTCCCGCTCAGCCTCAAGCTGGTTGAGTTCGGCGTGCTTTGCCGCAATTTTGGGGTTTTGCCGAGAGTCAGGAAACAGCGGGAGATCCCATGAAAACTGGACGCTAACCATGTCACCGAATTGTTTGCCTCGATGCTGATAGTCGAATTCCCAGCTCCAGTCAGATTGCTTTTCCGCCTCAGCTTCACGGATCTTGGCTTGTGCTTCACGGGTCATCGGCACATACGCCGCCAATTCAGGGTGATGTTGCAGCTTATGGGAGTATCCAGAGGTTTCAATGGGCCAATCAGGCAAGCTGCCCGCCGGTTTGTCATTGGCAGCTGGGCCAATCCAGCGCTTGAGGGCCGCCCGGGCCTGTGCACGTTGGCGAACTAAATCATCCTGCTGCTCCGCCAGTTGGGCAGCTTCCTGTTTAGGTGTCACCGCATCGGCGGGTTGGGCGCGGCCACCCGCAATCTGAGATCTGACGGTATCGGTCAGAAGACGGTTTTCTTTGTAGAAGTCCTGGAACATCGCATCTTTACGCTCAACCGAGTAGCTACTGATCCAGGCCAATGCCGTGGACTGTCGGACGTTCAGACGCGCCACTCGACGCTCAGCGGACGCTCGATCAACAGCCGCATCCGCGACCTCGATACGTGCTTTGCGCTTATCGCTGTTGGGCATCTCCTGTCTGACCCCGACCATTTGCATGGTCATGAAGTCCTGGTCGATGCTCCATCTGTCGGCACCACCAATGGGGTAGTTCTGCACGCCCAGCAGTAGCTTGGGATCGGGTAGTTCGCCAGCGGGAATGGCCGCACTGGTGGCTGCTTGAATTTTGGCGTCTTGTGCGGTCAACGACGGTGCATTGTTTTCGGCCAGCCGCAGCGCTTCATCGAGTGTCAATGCACCAGCAAGGCTCGGCAATGCCAGTACGCTTGCCGCCAGGCCGGCCACGAGGGACCAACCTGTGCAAAAGCAGTTGGAGTTCATGTTCACGATTCCTGTGATGATCCACCGCGCGCTTCATAAGACATGCGCGCAGATATGCCATCCCGCTAACGCGGAATGAGGCTCAGTGTGGTACAGGAATCAAGTACGGGGCGGTCGCCATAACCCAGAAGGGGTTTGTACGAGTGGGAAATGGCTGGAGAAGGGCGGAACGATTGGACTGGACAAGGTAATAGGAGGCTTGATGATCGAGACTTGCAGCATGCCGCCCGTTTTGCATTCCTGGCCCGACTTACAAGGTTTGCCATGCTCAGCGGTACTTTTCATGTCGTGACAGCAGTCTTGACCCATACCATCCTTCATCGCTATATCCATGGTTTTCATCGGGCATGGTTCAGTCGATGCCTGAACACCCGCCATCCCGCTAAGGGGAAGCGCCAAGCTAATTAGGAAAATCAGGCAAAACCGCACATAGCGTTTCATGGGCTAAAGTGTAGACGGTGCAAATGGCCCTTACAATTCACCCTTAAGACTCCTGTATTGGCTGTTACCAACGTCTATGCTGCGCTCATTTCCATGACAGGGCTTAAAGTACCTAACCATGCGACAAGACAGATAATGATGACCGCCATTGAAAACTCAAGTTTCATGCTACGGCGCAAGGCATTCACCGCGACAGCGTATTCGCCATTGCGAACTGATCGCTCCAATAAGGGGCTTAGATGAAAACGGTTAAGCGTGGCTAATACGATCATCCCTGCAAATAGCAGGATTTTCAAAAATAGTAACTGGCCATAAGTGCTGAGCATCACCTCATCGAGGCTTGGTCCTACGATAAATAGGTAATTCACCACGCCCGTTATACTGATGATTACTACAATCACCGCGCCGGCCGATTCAAACCCTGTCAGTACCCGAGCAAGAACTCGTACTTCCTGATCACCTTTCAGCGATTTTAAACGCAGCAGCAGTGCAAATGCTGCCAACGCACCCAACCAACCGCCTGCGGCCAAGAGATGGAAGATGTCGCTAGTAAAATGCCAGTAACGACGGCTCCCTTCGTCCATCGCACCATGCCCTGTCCATGCCAGCGTCGCTAGCGCAATGGCGCCACATACACTGACAATCCAAAGACTAAGTGTCGGAAAGCGCTTACTCAGAGCAACGCCGACAACAGCCGTCAGCAACGCCACTATCCGGACCATCCAGGTCAAACCGACGTCCGTCCCCATGAGAACCATTTGAAAAATATGGTGATGTAGCTCCATGAAGCCCGACACACCACTCATAGCTTTCGCAAGCAACAACATGGCTGCTAGAGACAGAGCTACACCTAAAACAGATGTACTGTAAAGAAGCGACTCAAAATTTAAAACTGCTCCCGATACTCTCTCTTTTCCTCTCAGGCTATAAAGACCAAATATTGCCAGTCCAAATAACAGCATCAGATCAAAATATAGAGCAAAGCGAACAGCTATATTTATTGAGTCGCTCATGAATCATTTCACTTTGAAAGAAAAATTGCCGGTAATTGGATGAGTGTCAGACGAGACGGCACGCCACTCAACTTTATAAGTACCTGTGGTCAATGGCGATGCAGGCGTAATAACCATCGTCTTAGGATCTCCACCGCCTGCAACAGCTGCTTTAACGCCCATTGGGGAGTTAGGCATGCCAGGCATATCGGTCATGATCAGCTTAGCACCGGAAAACTGAGTCGTTAGATTCTCAGAAAATTGCAGTTCAATTTTCGCAGGAGCAGCAACATCCGACCCTTCTGCTGGAGTGGAAGAAAGCAGCTTTGGATGTGCCTGAGCAACTGCACTCAAAAGCAAACCCGCTGTCAGTGCTACAGCTACGGTGGTGGTTTTAAGGAATGACATGCAAGACTCCTCACAGCAAAAGCTGTTGATTCTAGGTTTTTGATGAGTATCTAGTTATTACTTTTACGCTTATTAAAAACACTGGCGAGCTACCTAGCAAATTCCTTGTTCTAGGGCGGGCTGGACAGGAATAATCACAAGAATTCCAACGTCACAGCGCAAGTACACGATGCCACACGAACGCAAACTATTCGATTACATTTCAGTCAGCTTGGACCTGCTTTGGGACGCTGAATTTCTTGAAAAAATGGTTAAAACGGGCTTCCGTTTTGCGACGTGCACACCGTGAAAACCGTTCGCAAGACCACATAGCTGCTCGGGTGTATATGGTGTCGTTGACTATGCATTTTCTGCACTCGCACATGGGAGTTGTATATGAAAGGCTGTTTTTCCATCTGACGACGTGCACCATATCTTGCCGCCATGCGACTCGATAATGGATCGAGTGATTGATAAGCCTAGCCCCGCATTACTTGGGTTTCCTTCTCTACGAGCGGGGTCCACTCGATAAAATCGATCAAACAGTTTTTCAAGGTGCTCAGGAGCGATAGGTTCTCCAGGGTTTTCCACGGAGACTGAGATTGACGTCCCTTCCTGCCTTATATCGACGCTAATACATTTCCCTGCGGGGGTGTACCGGAGCGCATTTGAGAGCAGATTAGAGATAGCCCTGTCGAGCATAAGAACGTCACCTCGGACGCTGCCTCTCCCTGTCACTTTGAGGTCGATGCCTTGCTCATCAGCCAGCAAGCGGTAGTACTCGAGTAATTTTTCTACTAGTGCTACCAAGTCTATCGGTTTGTTTTCATGAGAAATCAGACCATTGTCAGATTTCGCTAGAAAAAGCATGTCATCGATCATCCGGCCCATACGCTTCAGGTCATCAAGATTCGAGTACAAGTTGTCTTCGTAGTCCTCAATATTCCTTTTTCTAGATAAAACCACTTCGGTGTGAGTCATCAAATTGCTGACAGGTGTTCGTAGTTCGTGAGCAATGTCCGCAGAGAAGTTTGATAAGCGAACAAATGCATCGTCCAGTCTAGATAACATTGCATTGAAAGAAAGCACCATCTGCTGAAGCTCTTTAGGAACGGCCGCTAAAGGAATTCGTTCTTTGAGCGATTTAGCAGACATTGACGCAGCGACTTGAGTAACCTGGCGAATAGGCCTTAGTCCACTGCTCGCGACCATCCAGCCCAGCGCCGCACTGACCAGCGCGCTTATAAACAACCCTATCAAAAACCAGCGTTCAAGCGTCTCAAAGAACGCCATATGTTGCGTAACGTCAAAGATTAACAGTACGGTCAGCGGTTTTTCTTGTCCCGTCACAATCGCTTGCGCCGTTATTCCCCGGAACGTTTGCTCATCATCACGCCACTCCCAAACATTGTTGTTTGAGGTCGTGCGAAAGTCTTCAGGAATATCGATTGGACCTGGATCAGCAAAAAGGGTCTTGCCGTGACCATCGAAGATCAGGGCTGTCAAATCTCGGTGAGCACCCAGCAGCGCCTCCAACTCAGGCTTAACATCACTGAACTGGTCAATGCTACTCAATCCCGTCAAAATTCTTTGGGTCGAGTGTAGCTTCTCGTTTAGCGCCTGCTGATCTAGCATTTTGAAATGATGCCGGCTAAGGCTGTTAAAACTGAGTCCAGCGACGGTGAGCACCGCCGTTACAGCTAGCATGAACATCAGGCTCATGCGGGTAGTCAGAGACATTCGCTTCATTCCAGCCCCGTCCCAGAATCCGGCGCATCTAGCATGTAGCCCATGCCTCGGGAGGTGTGGATAAGCTTGACCTCAAAATCATCATCAATCTTTGCTCTGAGCCGCCTTACGGCGACCTCGATGACGTTAGTATCGCTGTCGAAGTTCATGTCCCACACCTGGGAAGCGATAAGCGACTTAGGCAGCACCTCACCTCGACGACGGAGCAGCAATTCGAGTAACGCAAACTCTTTGGCCGTGAGATCTATACGTTTGCCTCCACGGACAACCCTGCGCTTGAGCAGGTCAACCTCAAGATCAGCCAATTTCATATGAGTTTGGGAGGGGGCTGTACTCCCTCTTCGCAGCAGCGTTCTGACGCGGGCCAGCAATTCAGAAAAAGCGAAGGGTTTTATGAGGTAATCGTCTGCCCCCAGCTCAAGTCCTTTGACGCGATCCTCGACGCGGTCTCGCGCCGTGAGAAAAAGCACGGGGACATTTTTTCCGGATGCCCGCACCTTCTGAAGTACTTCCCATCCGTCCAGCCCAGGCATCATCACATCGAGAATCAGCAGGTCATAAGCCTCGCTCAACGCGTGTTGAAGCGCCTCCTTAGGATGGTCTGAAGTAGCCATGTATTTCCCCGGCATACCACCTAGCGCAACTTTTAAACTCGCCAAATGATCAAAAAACAATCAATTCGACGAG
>NZ_LKBY01000096.1:0-90868 GCF_002699915.1 Pseudomonas sp. ICMP 8385
CTCGGCGTCGGCGAAGGTCATCTGCTTCATCGGGAAACTCGGTGGGTGGGGTCGCGGTATTTTGCCAAATCAGAAAGTCTTTTTCAGAGTTTCCCTAAGCGTTAGCGCCTTGGGGCGCCGTACATTGCTGACAACGCCCGCCCCCCTCAAAGCCGAAACCGCCCCACCGACTGCGCCAACTGCCCCGCCAGTGCCGACAACTCATCCGTCGTCCCCGCCGTCTGGCCAATCACCCGGGTATTGCCCTCCGACATCCCGGCAATCATCTCGACCTGATGCGCAATTTCATTACTGGCCAGGCTTTGTTCGCCAATGGTGCGCGTGATGTCGTGGACCAGTTGTGTGGTGTTCAACGTCGCATCCAGAATCTCGCGAATCGCACGTTCCACATCGGCCGTGACCGCCATGCCTTTATCCACCTGGGCCACACCGGCTTCCATGCTGGTCACCGCCTCGCGGGTACTTTGCTGGATGCGCGAGACCATGCTGGCGATTTCCTGGGTGGAAGCACTGGTGCGCCCCGCCAGGCTGCGCACTTCGTCGGCCACTACGGCAAAACCGCGGCCCTGCTCGCCAGCGCGGGCGGCTTCAATGGCCGCGTTGAGCGCCAGCAGGTTGGTCTGGTCGGCGATGCCCTTGATCACCTGGATAATGCTGTAGATCCCTTCGGACTCCTTGTCCAGCGTGCGGATCACCTGGGCCGACTGTTGCGCCGACTGGGCGATGCCGTCCATATCGCTCACAACCTGGTGAATGACCTGCCCGCCGTTCTTGGCCAGGGTTTCGGCCTGGTTGGCCATTTCCAGGGCGTGCACGGCATGCCGGGTGATTTCCTCGATGCTGGCGGTCATTTGGCTGGTGGCGGCCGACATGGTCCCCGCCGCCGAACTCTGCTGCTGGCTGCTGACGGCCACCTCATGGCAACCGCTGCTCAACTGCTGGCTCATACGGGTGATGCCCTGGGCGTTGTTGCGCACCGCCTCAATCATGCCGCGCAAGTCATGCTGCATGACCGCCAGGCTGCGGATCAGCATACTGGCCTCATCGCGGCCGACAGCTTCGGGAATCGATTCGCTGAGGTTGCCGTGGGCAATGCTCTCGGCAATCTGCCGCGCCAATTGCAACGGCCGCATGATGCTGCGGGTAACCCAATAGCCTTGGGCGCTCAGTAACAACAGGCACAACACCAGCACCACGCCAAGGGTGAAGTTGGCGCTGCGCACGGTTTGACGGGTCTGCTCGCCACTGGCCTTGGAGTTGTTTTCGATCAGCTCGCTCAAACTGGCCAGTTGGCCTTCCAGCTGGGTGAACGCGTTGGTAAAACCGCCCAGCTCTTGTTGCGCAGCGACGGGATCGTCCATCGCCACACCGACAAGCCGCTCACCCGAGGCAATGTACGTGTCGAGGCTGGGCTTGATACCGCTCAGCGCGGTCTTGAGGGTGTCGTTGAGGGGAAGCCCGAGGTTATCACTCAGCGCCTTGCGAAAATGCCCCGCATGTTCAGTGAGGGCTTCCTGCACTTGCTCCCGGCTGCTGACACTTTTGCCCAGCCCCACCAGCATCGCCGACAGTACATCGGCGCGCAGCGCGTCGTGCATCATGTCGGCCTCCAGGTGATTGCTCAATGCGGTCATGCTGACCTCACTGTCAATCATCGCCGCCTCCATGCGCGCATTCCCCAGGTAGTTCACCAGGCTGATGATAAGAACCGTAAGCACACTGGTGCCGATCAGCAATAACAGACGTAGTTTTATCGACATCCCTGAACCCTCTGCGGTTACGGACTAAAACAAGGTGCTGATGGCTGTCGTGTAAAACACATCGACGCGTTCGCTACCCATGATTTAAGCCTACTTGCAGGTTTTCGCTGCGGTAATGGCGATTTAGGTCTCGGTGTCTTTTGAGCCTGGCGCTCCGTAGCCACGACCGAGCCCATCCACTCGCCCCCCAGGGAGTCGCCACGCGCCAGGTAGAAACGCGGACCACTGGAATAAACAACAGTGCTTTTTCGGCTATAACTCGCAAACTCTTACAGTCAACCAACGCCAAAATTACACTTTGGTAATATAAGCGTTATTAAACACTTTTTTCACACGCTGGCTCCCATAAATAGTTAAAGTCAACGCCACACAGACTCTTGAATACGCGTAGTTCTTTCGATGAAGCCCCCTGCATACCGTGACACTTACACCCCCCTACCTTGCTATTTAACAGTTGGAATACTTGCCACCGGCACTCATTACATAACACTTTTGTTATTGTCGCAGGTTCTACCGGCACTCATTGCGACGCTGCTGGGAGCCATAGCCGGAACCGCCGTAAGTTACCAAGGCAATAAACGCTGGACGTTTACAAAAAACCACCCACCCGACGCTTATCAATGGTTGCGTTTTTGCATCACGGCCCTCGCCTATAACTGCGCAAACCTGGCGCTGATGGCCGTCCTGCTGGAGCTCTGGCCCCAGCACCTTTGGCCGATGCAAGTGATGACCACCCTCGCCCTGACGTTGATCACTTATCGAATCAATCAGTACTGGAGCTTTCGCCATGAACCCGTCAAGACCTGAGCGCCCCCCTCGCCCGCTGCTCAGTGTGGTTATCTGCTGTTATAACGAAGCCAAGGTACTCCCGATCTTTCATAAGCGTCTCATGGCAGTACTCAAGACACTAAGCATTCACCACGAAGTGTTGTATGTGAATGATGGCAGTCGCGATGGAACGCTGTCTTTACTGGACGGTTATTGCCAGACGCCCGGTGTTCGATGCCTGAATCTAAGCCGCAATTTCGGCAAGGAAGCGGCCATGGTTGCCGGTCTGGATTACGCGGCCGGGAATGCGGTGTTATTTATTGATGCAGACTTGCAAGACCCACCCGAACTTATTCCATTAATGGTTCATCATTGGCTTGCCGGCAGCGATATTGTCAATATGCAGCGCCGCAGTCGCCTATCGGATACCTCAAGCAAACGCATCAGTGCCCATCTCTACTACAAACTGATGAACTTCCTGGCTGACAAGTTTGATGTTCCCGCCGACGTCAGCGACTTCCGCCTGATCGGCCCTGCGCCCCTGGCAGCGTTGCGAGCCATGCCAGAGCGCACACGGTTCATGAAAGGCCTGATCAGTTGGCTGGGGTTCAATACCATCGAGTTGCCCTACGACCGTGAGCCGCGCAGCGCCGGCCTCAGCAAGTGGGGGCCGCTGGCATTGATCGACCTAGGCATCGAAGGTGTATTGGCGCTTTCGCGCAAGCCGTTGCGCTGGTTCAGCCTGCTCAGCCTGGTGATTTTTGTCGCGACCCTGGTCTTTCTCATCCATCAGATGAGCGTCAGCACCGTCAGCTCCCATCACGTGATCATGGGCATTGCCGCGTTTATTGCCCTGGGCATCGCCATGATCGGCGAATACCTGGGGGCCACGCTGAGCGAGGTCCGGCAACGCCCCATCTATCTGCTCAACAACCTGCTCGGCGAAGCCCCCAAGCGGCCAGAACACACCTGCCCAACCCCTCCTCGTGAACAAGAAAAGCATTGATGACCATGACAACCCGTACGCTATGGCTGCTATTGATTGCCATTTTGGGCCTGCGCCTGGCCAGCCTGGGCCTCTACCCGCTGATGGACACCTCCGAAGCCCGTTACGCTGAAATGGCGCGCAAGATGCTGGTCCTCGGGAACTGGGTAACCCCACTGTTCCAGGTGGATGTGCCTTTTTGGGGCAAGCCACCACTGTCGTTCTGGAGCCAGGCGCTGGGCATGAAGCTGCTGGGCATCAATGAATTCGCCATTCGCTTTCCGGCATGGCTGTTTCATGTTGCCAGTTGCCTGCTCATCATCCGTTTTGCCCGTGAGCAAGTGGACGAAAAAACCGCGCTCTTGGCGGCGATTATCTTTTCCAGTTCGACCCTCGGTCTGTTGTCGGCCGGTGTGGTGTTGACCGACCCGGCGCTGAGTTTCTCGGTCCTGCTGGCCAGCTATGGTTTTTGGCGCGGCATAACCCAGGGGGACCGGCGCTGGGCGCTGGCCGGGTTTGCCGGGCTGGGGCTTGGGCTGCTGGCGAAGGGGCCGTTGGCGGTCGTGTTGGTGGCGATTCCAGCGCTCATCTGGACCCTCTGCTACCGCCCATGGCGCGCGTTTTGGCGCTTGCCCTGGATCACCGGCCTCTTGCTGATGCTGCTGATCGCCGTGCCCTGGTACCTGATTGCCGAACAGCGTACGCCTGGTTTTCTCGATTACTTCCTCGTGGGAGAGCATTGGAAACGCTATGTGGTCAGTGATTGGGCCGGCGACTTGTATGGCAGTGCCCATGCCCGGCCAATCGGGGCGATCTGGCTGGACCTGTTGCTCGCCTTTTTCCCATGGACGCTGCTGTTGCCCGCGCTTTACTTTGGTTTTCGACGCTCGGCACTGGCGGGGCGCTACTACGCGTTCATTGCCCTGTGGGCCCTGGCCACGCCGGTGTTTTTCACGTTCTCCGGCAATATCCTGTGGACTTACCTGCTGCCGTCGCTGCCAGCCTGGAGCCTGTTGCTGGCGGGCGCACTCAATCACGGGCCTTGGCGTACCGGCAAAACCGTCACCGGGTTGAGCCTGGCACTGCTGCTGCCGGTGTGGCTGCCGATTGCCGCCATCGATGGCCGCGTCTTTGACCGGCCGAACAACCAGCGCGACCTTGCCAATGCCTGGCAGCAATTGCAGGCAAGCAAACCTGGAAACCTTTACTACTGGGGCCGTCGCTCCTATGCGGGGGAGTTCTATACCAATGGCCAGGCTCGCCAGGTAAAGGACTTCAGCACCCTGCCGGATGACCCCAGGTTCTATATCGCCCGTCGTGAACGCGACCTCAAGCGTGGCATCCAGGCCTTGCAGCCGTTCAACTGTGTCGAACAGCTGCGTGCCAGCCAGAGTGTGTTGTTCAGGTGCGAACCGCTCAAGCCTCCTGCCTGAGCATACCGGCCTGGGCGGTGGCGACAGCGCTCTTGATCTCGGGGCGCCCGCGGGAGCAGGATAGCTGCCTTCGCCCTGACGAAAAGGACTGTCGTTATGTTCCCCCTGGATATCTGGCTGACCTATAGCGCCGCCTGCCTGTTGCTGGTGCTCTCCCCCGGCCCGGACAACCTGCTGGCCATCGCCAGGGGCCTGAGCCAGGGGCGCATGGCGGCGGCCGTTTCGGGGCTCGCATCGGGCACCGGGATTTTGTTTCATGTGGCCACGGCCTCACTGGGCTTGACCCTGTTGATGCAGACCTCTGCCGTGGCTTTCTGGGTCGTCAAGGTCATCGGCGCCAGCTACCTGTTGTGGCTGGGCATCAAGGTCTTGCGTTCGCGCAGCCTGATCAACTTCAAGCCGGCGGCACGGCAACCGCTCAACAGCATCTTCCTCACCGGTTTCCTGTCGGCGGCGCTGAACCCTAAGCCTGGGCTGTTTGTGCTCGCGTTCATTCCGCAATTCGTCAACCCGTCACTGGGCTCGGTCACGCTACAAATGATGGTCTACGGTGCCTGGTTCGCCGCGTTGACCGCCCTGGGCTTCGCGCTCATGGGGATTTTTGCGACACGCCTCTCGACGTGGCTGCAGCGCAAGCCCAAAGTCATCAATGGGTTGAATGTGGGGGCCGGACTGACCTTCGTCGCGTCCGGGCTTTCGGTGGCGGCACTCAGTCAAAAATAAGGGCCTTGTTTCGGTTACCCTGCACGGCGCAGACCGCCCCGCCTCCGTGACCAGGACACCCCGTGACCCGAGAGCAACTTGAGCAGAACCAGATCCCCGTCTACCTCGTCGCCGTTATCGGCGCGGCCCTCGCAGGCCTGCTCGCCCCGCAGGCCGCACCGGGTCTTGGCGCCCTGGTAACCCCGGCAATTGCCGTGCTGATGTACGCCATGTTCCTGCAGATCCCGTTTCTGCAACTGCGCCAGGGGCTTGCCAACAAACGCTTTATGGCGGCGCTGCTGGTCGCCAACTTTGTGTTGATCCCGCTGCTGGTCTGGGGCCTGACCCTCGGCTTACACGACCGGCCGGCCATCCTGATCGGTGCATTGCTGGTGCTGCTCACGCCGTGCATCGACTACGTGGTGGTGTTTACCCATCTTGGCAAAGGCGATGCCCGGCTGACGCTGGCCGCCACCCCGGTCTTGCTGTTGCTGCAATTGGCGCTGCTGCCGCTGTACCTGGCGTTGATACCGGCCGGCGACGCGGCGGTGGCGATCGCCATCGGCCCGTTTGTCGAGGCCTTTTTGCTGCTGATCGTGCTGCCACTGCTGCTGGCGGTGCTGACCGGCGCCGGGGCCCGGCGCTCGCGCCTGGTCGAACGCTGGAACGACGCCTGGGCGTGGATGCCCGTGCCGGCCATGGCGGCGGTGCTGATCGTGGTGATGGGGTCGCAGATCGCCTTGGTTGCGCAGGCGTTTACACAGTTGCTGCCGGTGGTGCCCGTCTATTTAGGCTTTATGCTGCTGGCGCCCGTGGTCGGCGCGCTGACGGCCCGGGCCTTTGGTTTGCCGGCAACCACCGCGCGTTCGGTTACGTTCAGCAGTGCAACCCGCAACTCGCTGGTGGTCCTGCCGCTGGCGCTGGCGCTGCCGGAAGAGCTCCGCGCGCTGGCCGCCGCTGCCGTCATCACCCAGACCTTGATCGAGCTGGTGTTTGAGCTGATTTATATCCGCCTCATCCCGGCCCTGGTCTGGCGCAGCCGCTAGGGTTGCGCCCGTGTCGCATGCCAGCGTACCAGCAAGCCGGCGTTTTGCTGGGTTGCAGTTCGCGCAACAGTGTCTTGTCATCAATGGGATTGATAGCCCCCTAACAAAACCCCCATCCTAGAAGGCTTGGCTGACGCTTATATCATTCCGAATGATAGTTACCTTTGTTTCATTCGATTCGTGAGATAGCACACAGGCCGAGCATGATCCGCCCATCTCAAATAGATTGGCGGATGCACCTCATGGAACAGTCACTCAAACATTTGCGCTATCCCCTGGCCCTTTTGGCCGTGCTGGTGTTAAGCGCATGCGGCAAGGCCCCTGAGCAGGCCGCTGCCATGCCCGCCAGCAAAGTCAGCGTTGCCAAGGTCCTGGAACAACCGGTCAACGAATGGGATGAATTCACCGGCCGCCTGGAAGCGCCGGAAACCGTGCAAATCCGTCCACGCGTGTCGGGCCAGATCGATCAGGTAGCCTTTACCGAGGGCGCGCTGGTGAAAAAAGGCGATCTGCTGTTCCAGATCGACCCGCGTCCGTTCCAGGCTGAAGTGCGTCGCCTTGAAGCCCAGTTGCAACAAACCCGCGCCGCCGCCTCGCGCAGTGACAACGAGGCCCAGCGTGGCGAGCGCCTGCGCCAGAGCAATGCGATTTCCGCCGAACTGGCCGACTCGCGCACCACCGCCGCCCAGGAAGCCCGCGCCGCCGTGGCCGGGATTCAGGCACAACTGGACCTGGCCCGCCTGAACCTGAGTTTCACCCGGGTCACCTCGCCCATCAGTGGCCGTGTCAGCCGCGCCGCGATCACCGCCGGCAACCTGGTCACCGCCGATGTCACCGAGTTGACCAGCGTGGTCTCCACCGACAAGGTCTACGCCTATTTCGACGCCGATGAGCGTGTGTACCTCAAGTACACCGAGCTGGCGCGCCAGGGCCGTCGCGGCGCGACCACCCCGGTGTACCTGGGCCTGTCCAATGAAGATGGCAACCCGCACCTGGGTCAGATGAACTTTGTCGACAACCAGGTCAACCCGGCCACCGGCACCATCCGTGGCCGTGCCGTGTTCGATAACACTGACGGGCGTTTCACTCCCGGCCTGTATGCGCGCCTTAAATTGGTGGGCAGCGGCACCTACTCCGCCGTGTTGATCACTGACGAAGCCGTGGGCACCGACCTGGGCAAGAAATTCGTGCTGGTGATGGAGGGCGACAACAAGGCGGCCTACCGCGCCGTGGAACTGGGGCCGAAGATCGAAGGCCTGCGTATCGTGCGCAGCGGCTTGAGCAAGGACGACACCATTATCGTCAAGGGCCTGCAGCGGGTACGCCCGGGATCGCCGGTCGCCCCGCAAACCGTCCCGATGGCCAGCCAGGCCACCCTCGCCGCCTTGGCCAAACAACGACAAGCACTTGAAGCCAGCAACCTGGAACAAGTCGCCCCGCAAAATAAAACCGCGTCCAAGCTCGCCAGTGTCACGACTCCACGCGGTTAAGGGACTACACACAAGATGAATTTTTCCAAGTTCTTCATTTCGCGGCCGATCTTCGCAGCGGTCCTGTCGCTGCTGATCCTGATCGCCGGCGCGATTTCGCTGTTCCAATTACCGATCAGCGAATACCCGGAAGTGGTGCCGCCGACCGTGGTCGTGCGTGCCAACTTCCCCGGCGCCAACCCCAAGGTCATCGGGGAAACCGTGGCCGCGCCGCTGGAACAGGCAATCACCGGCGTCGAGAACATGCTCTACATGTCCTCGCAGTCGACCGCCGACGGCAAGCTCACCCTGACCATCACCTTCGCCCTGGGCACTGACCTGGACAATGCACAGGTGCAGGTGCAGAACCGGGTGACCCGCACCCAGCCCAAACTGCCGGAAGAAGTGACGCGCATCGGGATCACCGTGGACAAGGCCTCTCCCGACCTGACCATGGTGGTGCACTTGACCTCCCCGGACCAGCGCTACGACATGCTCTACCTGTCCAACTACGCCATCCTCAATATCAAGGATGAGCTGGCGCGCCTGGGGGGTGTCGGTGATGTGCAGTTGTTCGGTATGGGCGACTACTCGTTGCGGGTGTGGCTGGATCCGAACAAGACCGCCTCGCGCAACCTGACCGCCACCGATGTGGTAACCGCGATCCGTGAACAGAACCGCCAGGTAGCGGCCGGTGCGCTGGGCGCGCCACCCGCGCCGACGGCAACCAGCTTCCAGCTGTCTGTCAACACCCAGGGGCGCCTGGTCACCGAGGACGAGTTCGAGAACATCATTATCCGTGCCGGCGATAACGGTGAAATCACCCGCCTCAAGGACATCGCCCGGGTCGAATTGGGCTCCAGCCAATACGCCTTGCGCTCATTGCTCAACAACCAGCCGGCGGTCGCACTGCCGATTTTCCAGCGCCCTGGCTCCAACGCGATCCAGATCTCCAACGAAGTGCGCGACAAGATGGCGGAGCTGAAAAAGAGCTTCCCCGAAGGCATGGACTTCAGCATCGTCTATGACCCGACCATCTTCGTGCGTGGCTCCATCGAGGCCGTGGTGCATACCCTGTTTGAAGCCTTGATTCTCGTGGTGCTGGTGGTGATCCTGTTCCTGCAGACCTGGCGCGCCTCGATCATTCCGTTGGTGGCCGTGCCGGTTTCGTTGATCGGCACCTTTGCCGTGATGCACCTGTTTGGCTTCTCGCTCAATGCGCTGTCACTGTTCGGCCTGGTGCTGGCCATCGGTATCGTGGTGGACGACGCCATCGTGGTGGTGGAGAACGTCGAACGTAATATCGAGCTGGGCCTGGAGCCGTTCCCGGCCACCGAAAAGGCCATGAGCGAAGTGACCGGCCCGATCATTGCCACCGCGTTGGTGCTGTGTGCGGTGTTTGTTCCGGCGGCCTTTATCAGTGGCCTGACCGGGCAGTTCTACAAGCAGTTTGCCTTGACCATTGCGATTTCCACCGTGATCTCGGCCTTCAACTCCCTGACCTTGTCCCCGGCCCTGGCCGCCGTGTTGCTGCGCAGCCATGACGCGCCCAAGGATCGCTTCTCCAAGGTGCTCGACAAGCTGTTCGGAGGCTGGCTGTTCCGCCCGTTCAACCGCTTCTTCGAGCGGGCCAGCGGTGGCTACGTCAGCACCGTGCGCCGGGTGATCCGTGGCAGTGGCATCGCCCTGTTCCTGTATGCCGGCCTGATGGTCCTGACCTGGTTTGGCTTTGCCCACACCCCGACCGGTTTCGTCCCGGCCCAGGACAAGCAATACCTGGTGGCCTTCGCCCAACTGCCGGACGCTTCCAGCCTGGATCGCACCGAAGACGTGATCAAGCGCATGTCGGATATCGCCCTCAAGCAACCGGGTGTGGAAAGCGCCGTGGCCTTCCCCGGCCTGTCGATCAACGGCTTCACCAACAGCCCCAACAGCGGCATTGTGTTCGTGACCTTGAAGCCGTTTGACCAGCGCAAGGACGCGAGTATGTCCGCCGGTGCAATCGCGGGCGCCCTGAACGGCAAGTACGCCGATATCCAGGAAGCCTACATGGCGATCTTCCCACCGCCGCCGGTACAGGGCCTGGGCACCATCGGCGGGTTCCGACTGCAAGTCGAAGACCGCGGCAACCTGGGCTACGAGGAACTGTACAAAGAAGTGCAGAACATCATCACCAAGAGCCACAACGTGCCGGAACTGTTTGGCCTGTTCACCAGCTACACGGTCAACGTGCCCCAGGTCGATGCCGCCATCGACCGTGAAAAGGCCAAGACCCACGGCGTGGCGATCAGCGACATCTTCGACACCCTGCAGATCTACCTGGGCTCGTTGTATGCCAACGACTTCAACCGCTTTGGCCGTACCTACCAGGTCAACGTCCAGGCCGAGCAGCAGTTCCGTCTTGAAGACGAGCAGATCGGCCAGTTGAAAGTGCGCAACAACAAGGGCGAGATGATCCCGCTGGCGACCTTTATCAAGGTCAGCGACACCTCGGGGCCGGACCGCGTGATGCACTACAACGGCTTTATCACTGCCGAGATCAACGGCAACGCCGCCCCCGGCTACAGCTCGGGCCAGGCGCAAGAAGCGATCGAGAAACTGTTGAAAGAGGAACTGCCCAACGGCATGACCTACGAGTGGACCGACCTGACCTATCAGCAAATCCTCTCGGGCAATACCGCGCTGTTCGTGTTCCCGCTGTGTGTCTTGCTGGCGTTCCTGGTACTGGCCGCCCAATACGAAAGCTGGAGCCTGCCGCTGGCGGTGATCCTGATTGTGCCGATGACCCTGCTGTCGGCCATTACCGGGGTGATTCTGTCCGGCGGCGACAACAACATCTTTACCCAGATCGGCTTGATCGTCCTGGTGGGCCTGGCCTGTAAGAACGCGATTCTGATCGTCGAATTTGCCAAGGATAAACAGCAAGAAGGCCTCGACCCGCTGGCTGCGGTGCTGGAAGCCTGCCGCCTGCGTCTGCGGCCGATCCTGATGACCTCGTTCGCCTTCATCATGGGCGTGGTGCCCCTGGTGCTCTCCAGCGGCGCGGGGGCCGAGATGCGTCATGCCATGGGTGTGGCCGTGTTCTCCGGGATGATCGGGGTGACTTTCTTCGGCCTGTTGCTGACGCCCGTGTTCTACGTGTTGATCCGTCGTTATGTGGAGCGCAGCGATGCGCGCAAAGCGGCCAAGGCCTTGAAGCTGGAGACACAGCAATGAGTGTGAAGGTGTTCCTGCCGAGCCTGCTGGTATTGGCGCTCAGCGCCTGTGCCGTGGGCCCGGACTATAAAACCCAGCCATTGGAGGCGGCCACTATCACGGCCGCCGCCGATGCCCGGCAGTACGACCACGCCAAGTTTGAAGGCATCTGGTGGCAGCAGTTCGAGGACCCGACCCTTAACCAGTTGGTCCTCCAGTCGTTGAGTGGCAACCGCGACTTGCGGGTCGCCTTTGCCCGCCTGCGGGCCGCCCGGGCGATTCGCGATGACGCCAGCAATGATGCAATGCCAACTATCACCAGCCGTGCCAGCAGTGATTTGGCCAAGGGCCAGATCCCCGGCCAGACTACCCGCCGGGTCAGTAGCGAACGCTATGACCTGGGCCTGGACATGGCCTGGGAGTTGGACCTGTTTGGCCGTATCCAACGTAACCTGCAAGCCAGTGACGCCGACCAGCAAGCGGCCGAGGCCGACCTCTATCAACTGCAAGTCACGATGATTGCCGAACTGGTGGACGCCTACGGCCAACTGCGCGGCGCGCAACTGCGGGAAAAAATCGCCCTGGCCAACCTGAAGAACCAGCAGGATTCGCGCACCATCACCGAAAGCCTGCGCGATGCCGGCGTCGGCGATCAACTGGACGTGGTGCGTGCCGATGCGCGCCTGGCGGCGGTCGAGGCCAGCGTGCCGCAATTGCAGGCCGAACAAGTGCGCGAGCGCAATCGCATCGCCACCCTGCTCGGCCAGCGCCCGGACAAACTCACGGTGGACCTGAGCCCGGCCGACCTGCCGGCGATTGCCAAGGCCTTGCCGATTGGCGACCCGGGGCAACTGCTGCAACGGCGCCCGGACATTCTCAGCGCCGAACGCAAACTGGCAGCCGCCACCGCGCGTATCGGCGTGGCCAAGGCCGACCTGTTTCCACGGGTCAGCCTCAGTGGTTTCCTCGGGTTTACGGCTGGCCGCGGTTCGCAGATCGGTTCATCGGCCGCCAATGCCTGGGCCCTGGGCCCGAGCATCACCTGGGCCGCCTTTGACCTGGGCAGCGTGCGCGCCCGTTTGCGCGGCGCCGATGCCGAGGCCGACGGCGCCCTGGCCACCTACGAGCAGCAAGTCTTGCTGGCCTTGGAAGAGTCAGAGAACGCCTTCAGCGACTACGGCAAGCGCCAGCAGCGCCTGGTCTCGCTGATCCGCCAGAGCGAATCCAGCCGCGCCGCCGCCGACCTGGCCGAGATCCGCTACCGCGAAGGCACCGCCGACTTCCTCGTGCTACTCGACGCCCAGCGCGAGCGCCTGCTCGCCGAAGACGCCCAGGCCCTGGCCGAAGTGGACCTGTATCGCGGCATCGTGGCGATCTACAAGGCACTGGGTGGTGGCTGGCAGCCCGAAACGGTGGTCGCCAGCCGCCAATGATGTAGACAGAGCTCCTTTGGTTGGTCGCATCCAACCAATTTTTAGCCCCGTGGTCCATTCGGTCATGGGGCTTTTTTTGTCTGTGCGATCAGTTGACTTCGGTGAGGATCAAACTACGGTAATGCCCAGGATTGGATCCCGACCATTTGCGAAAAGCCTTGTAGAACGAACTCACATCGGCAAAGCCCAGGCGACTGGCAATCTCGGCAAAGCTGATCTCGGCTTCGGCCAGCCAGACAATCGCCAACTCCTTGCGCACGCTGTCCTTGAGCCCCTGGTAGGTCTGCCCTTCTTCCGCCAGCCGCCGACGCAGGGTGGACGCGGACATGCATAATTGCTGGGCCAGGCTTTCGGTTTCCGGCCACTGCTGGGCCGGCTGTTGGCGCAGGTCATGCTTGATGCGCATCGCCAGGCTGTCCGGGTCGCGGTATTTGACCAGGATGTTGGCGGGCGCATGGGCCAGGAAGCGCTTGAGCTCCTCGGGGCTGCGCTTGATCGGCAGGTCGAGGCAGTCGGCCGAGAAGATCATCCGGGTGCGGGGCCGGTCGAAGCGCAGGTTGTCAGAGAACATCACCTGGTAATCATCACAAAACGCCGGCTGCGCGCCGCGCAGTTCAATCGCCAGGATCGGGATGCGCCGGCCGGCCAACCAGCAAGCGACACCGTGGACGATCATCCAGTAGCAAAAATAGGTGAACGCCCGCCGCGGTTCGGGCTCGGGTTCCAGCAAGACGATTTCCGCCAAGCTTTGCTGGCGCACCAATTGCGCGGGCAGGTGTTCGAGCATCAACGACAGGAAGCCCAGGCCGGTTTCCAGGGCCTCGCCCAGGGTGGGCTGGGCCATGGAGGCATGACACAGGAACGCCAGGCTGCCGGATTTGAGCTTGCGTGGGTCCATGCCAAAGAACTCATCATCCCGGCGCCGCGCCAGCAAGCGCCAGAGCCGGGCGTACGCCAGCGCCGGGACCCGGGCGGCGGGCTGCTCCAGCAACACGGGGTCGATCCCGACCTTGTTCAGGGCCTCCCACGTCGCTGCACCGGGGGCACAGCTCTGCAACAGGGCTTCGCCAACCAGGTGGATGGAGATTGTGTCTTTTTCCGACATGGGCCAGGGCTCAAGCTTGTAGGTTGGCCATTGTAGGAGCGTGTGGGCAGATGAGAAACCCAAATTGCGCACCGATGCCGCGCGCGCGTGGGCTGTGGATTTGTATCATCGTGGTTAATCGCGCTTTGTGTTTAGCCGTCTTACCTATAACGTTCAATCGATCCTATTCACGGAAGATTTCCCATGCCTGATTCAGCCGCCAGCCTTGATGCTGCCTTGCCCACTCCAGTGACATTCAACCTGCGCCCCCTGCTGATCGCCAATATGGCCTGCACCATGGCGATGATGGCGTTTGTCTCGCTGATCGGCCCCATCGCCCGGGTGCTGGGGCTGGCGACCTGGCAGGCGGGGGCGGCGGTGACGGTGTCCGGGGTGATCTGGATGCTGCTGGCGCGCCCCTGGGGCCAGGCCAGTGACCGCCTGGGCCGGCGGCGGGTGCTGCTGCTGGGCACCGGCGGCTTCACCCTGGCGTACTGGGCGCTGTGCGTGTTTATCGATGCCTCCCTGCAACTGCTGCCCTCGGCCATGCTGGCGTTTATCGGGCTGGTGCTGGGGCGCGGGTTGATCGGGGTGTTCTACGCCGCGATCCCGGTCGGTGGCTACGCGCTGATCGCGGACAATATCGAGCCGGCCCACCGCACCCAGGCCATGGCCTCGCTGGGGGCGGCCAACGCCTGTGGCCTGGTGCTGGGGCCGGCGATTGCCGCGCTGCTGGCCCGCTACAGCCTGAGCCTGCCGTTCTATGCCATGGCGCTGTTGCCAATGGCGGGCTTTTTGGTGCTGCTGGTAAAACTGCCCCGCCAGGAACTGCACCTCAAGCAACCGCCCAAGGCCGTCAACCTCGCGGACCCACGCCTGCGCCGCCCGCTGGTGGTGGCCTTTGTCGCCATGTTGTGTGTGTCCATCGCCCAGATCACCGTGGGTTTTTTCGCCCTTGATCGCCTGAAAATGAACCCGGCTGACGCCGCCCAAACCGCCGGGATCGCCCTGACGATGGTGGGCCTGGCCTTGATCTGCTCGCAGTTGCTGGTGCGTAAACTGGAGTGGCCACCGCTGCGGATGATCCGCGTCGGCGCCATCGTCGCCGCCCTGGGCTTTGCCGGCAGCATGTTCGCCGATACGGCGTGGATCCTCTGGCTGTGCTTCTTCGTCTCGGCGGCGGGCATGGGCTGGATCTTCCCGGCGTTTGCCGCCCTGGCGGCCAATGCGGTGGAGGCCTCGGAACAAGGGGCCACCGCCGGCTCGGTGGGTGCGGCGCAAGGCTTGGGCGTGGTGGTCGGGCCCCTGGCCGCCACCCTGATCTATGCCGTCGAACCGCGGCTACCCTACCTGGTCGCCGCCGCCCTGTTGTTGCTCGTTGCGCTCTGGCCGGCACCGCGCCACTAGAGGATCCGGTACAGCAAGCGCTCGACCCGCACCCGGCTGACCCGGCGCAAGAACTTGCCAACGGCTTCGGGGTAATCCACCAGCGTCTGCAACTGCTGGTAGCCCTGGATCCGCGTGGCATGCCGGAAAATCTCTGCAAGCTCGCTGCGCCGTGGCGCCAGCCACTGGCCCTGGGGGTCGTCGATCAGCAAGGCGTTTTCCAGGTCCAGGCGGAAGGCTCGGGGGTTGAGGTTGTTGCCGGTGAGCAAGGTGTAGCGCTCGTCGACCCACATGCCCTTGAGGTGATAGGTGTTATCCCCGTCGCGCCACAGGTGCAGGCTGAGCTGGCCGCTGTCAATCATGCGCTGGTGGCGCTTGGCAAAGCGGCGCAGGCTGATTTCGTAGAGATACGGCAGCGCGGCGATGATCCTGAAGGGTTCGCTGGGCGGGATGTAGAAGTCGTTGGCGGTCTTGTCGCCGACGATGATGTCGATCTTCACCCCACGGGCCAGCGCACGGTTGATTTCCCGGGTCACCGGCAGCGGCAGGTTGAAATACGGGGTACAGAGGGTCAACTGCTGCTGGGCGCTGGCGATCAGCTCGCAGATCACCCGGCTCAGCGGGTTGTTCTTGCCCACCCCCAGCAACGGGCTGACCGACAACCCGCCAATGCCAGCCTGGCCGACCGTGGTGTCATAGGTCGCGTGCTTGAGCCGGCTGCGCAAGTCACCGATGTCATTGCGCAGGCTACGGGTGGTGGGCAGGTTGGGCAGGTCCAGGCGGTGTACCGCCTTGGACGCTACCAGCCCGTGCTCCACCAGGTGTTGCATGGAGTCGGCCAATGGTTTGTTGTGGATCAGGTGATAACGGTCGAAACGGTATTTGTCGAACTTGTGCAGGTACACATTATTCAAGCTGGCGCCGCTGTACAGCACGCTGTCATCGATCACGAAGCCCTTCAGGTGCAGCACACCAAACAGCTCGCGGGTTTGCACCGGCACCCCGTACACCGGCACGTGCGTGGGGTGTGCCTGGGTCATCGCCTGGTACCAGGCGCTGTTGCCCGGCTGCTTGCCCGCGCCGATCAGGCCGCGCTGGGCGCGCAGCCAGTCCACCATCACCACGATCTCCAGCTCGGGCCGCGCAGCCTTGGCGGCATGCAGCGCGTCAAACACCTCCTGGCCCGCTTCGTCCTGTTGCAGGTACAAGGCGACAAGGTAGATACGGTGTTGGGCCTGGGCGATGTTCTCCAGCAGGCCACGGCGAAACTCAGCGGCGCCGGACAGCACCTCGATAGCATCGGCGGTCAGGGGAAAACCGCGCAACTTGGGTAACAGGGAACGTTTGAATAACGACGGCATAGGGCCCGCAATGATCGAATCCGAAGAGCCCGAGAGCTTACACCATGGGGGTGGCCAGGTCTGCCCACGGGATGCCGAAAATAATTGATTGACCAAGAAGAACGATCGTTCTACTGTTGGCGACATGAACGATATGACCAGCAGTGAAACCCGCGACATTATCCTGGACGTCACCGAAAAGTTGATCTACCGGCATGGCATTGCGGCCACCGGCATGGATCTGCTGGTGAAAACCGCCGGCGTCTCCAGAAAAAGCATCTACCGCTACTTCGCCAACAAGGACGAACTGGTGATCGCCGCCCTGCAGCGGCGCGACGAGCGCTGGCTGCAGTGGCTGCGCAGCGAGGTCGAGCCCTACGCCGACAGCGGCGCGCGCTTGCTTGGCGTGTTCAGCGCCCTCAAGCGCTGGTTTGGCTCCGCGGACTTTCGCGGCTGCGCCTTTATCAACACCAGCGGCGAGACCGGCAACCCGCAAGACCCGGTACGCCTGCTGGCCAAGGCGCACAAACAGAAACTGTTCGAGTACCTGCTCGAACTGTGCAAGGCACATGGCACTCCCGCCCCGGAGCAACAGGCCGCGCACCTGCTGATCCTGGTGGATGGCGCCATTACCATGGCCCTGATCATGGGCGATGTAACCGCTGCTGATAATGCGCAATGCATGGCGCGAACGTTATTGGCACTTTGAACGTTGGATGGGTTTAACGATTAATGTTCTGAAGGAACTCTCAAATGTCAGACAATGCACACCTGCGTCCGCCATTACCGCCCTTTACTCGGGAATCGGCGCTTGAAAAGATCCGCCTGGCCGAAGACGGCTGGAACTCCCGTGACCCGCAACGCGTGTCGCTGGCCTACACCCTGGACACACAGTGGCGTAACCGCGCCGAATTCGCCCACAACCGCGAGCAGGCCCGGGCATTGCTCACACGCAAGTGGGCCAGGGAGTTGGACTATCGCCTGATCAAGGAGCTGTGGGCCTTTACCGGCAACCGCATCGCCGTGCGTTATGCCTATGAATGGCACGACGACTCCGGCAACTGGTTCCGCTCCTACGGTAACGAGAATTGGGAGTTTGACCAGGATGGCCTGATGTCCAACCGGTATGCGTGCATCAACGACATGCCGATTAAGGAAAGCGAACGCAAATTCCACTGGCCACTGGGCCGGCGCCCGGATGATCACCCGGGGTTGTCGGAATTGGGGTTGTAGGGGGTTTCGCGGCAAGCACCCAGTGTGCTTGCCGCTTATAGCTCAATCCTGCTGCAAACCCACCTGATACAACACGCCATCCGCTTCATCCGTGAGCACGTACAGGAAGCCATCCGGGCCCTGGCGTACGTCGCGGATGCGCGCCTTCAACTCGCCCAGCAGGCGCTCTTCGTGCACCACCCGATCGCCGTCGAACTGCAAGCGGATCAGCTCCTGGCTGGCCAAGGCGCCGATAAACAAGTTGTGCTGCCAGGCCTTGAACCGGTCGGCGTCGTAGAACGCCATGCCGCTGATGGCCGGCGACTTTTCCCATACATGGTGCGGGCCGACCGTGCCGTCTGCTGTCTTGCCAAGGGCCTCGGGAATCGGCAGCAAGGAATAGTTGATGCCATGGGTCGCCAGTGGCCAGCCGTAGTTCTTGCCACGCTCGATGATATTGATTTCATCGCCACCGCGCGGGCCGTGTTCGTTTTCCCAGAGGGTGCCGGTCCAGGGGTTCAGTGCGGCACCTTGGGGGTTGCGCTGGCCATAGGACCAGATCTCCGGCCGGGCCCCCGGCTGACCGACAAACGGGTTGTCATCCGGCACGCGGCCATCCGGGTAGATCCGCACGACCTTGCCTTGCAACTTGTCCAGGTCCTGGGCTGTGGAACGCTGGTTGTTTTCCCCCAATGTCACAAACAGGTAGCCATCGCGGTCAAACACCAGGCGTGAACCAAAGTGATTGCTGGTAGACAACTTGGGCTCCTGGCGCAGGATCACCTGGAAGTCCTGCAAGCCGCTCAGGTCCGCGCTCAAGCGGCCACGCCCCACCGCCGTGCCAGCCGTCCCGCCCTCGCCGCCGCCTTCCGCGTAAGACAGATAAACCAGGCGGTCCTCCTTGAAATCAGGCGACAGCACCACATCCAGCAAGCCCCCCTGCCCCTTGGCCCACACGTGCGGCACGCCACTCAGGGGGGCGGATAACTTGCCATCACTGCTCACAAAGCGCAGCGCGCCAGGACGCTCGGTAACCAGGAAGCCCTGCTTGTCTGGCAAGAACGCCACGGCCCAGGGGTGGTCCAGGCCTTTGACAATCGGGGTGACGCTGATGCTGCCTTGCTCGCTGGGAAACTGCCGGGTATCGGCAGCAAACGCGGGCAGTGCGGCGGCCAAGACACTGGCACAGCAGGTCGCTAAAAGAGATTTGCGTAGAAACATACCGTGGGGCTCCTTGCGTTCAGGGCCGGCGATTGCCGTTGGCATCTTGCGTCGGGGCTGAGGGTTGCGGGGCAGGACGTGCGGGGGCTGCATCACGCTGCGGGTAGCGGTTGCCGATGCCACCGTTTTCCAGGGTCGGCGGCCGAGGCACAGGCGCGGTGTAGGTGCCACGCGTGGCGGGCATCGAGGGCTGCGTGCCCTGCATGCTGTTGGGGTTGGCCCGCTTGATCGGGCTGTTATACGGGTTGTTGTTGCCGGGCAGGTTCTGCGCCTGGGCCCCGCCACTCAAGGCGAGGCCCAGGACCAGCACCACAAGGCTGCGTGTACGGCAGTTCATGACAAAGCCTCTCTGGGGCGAGGAATACCTGCATTCGATAACACGCTACGCGTTGGGTTCGGGCTGGGTAACTAAATAGTTTCCAGGCAGGTGTAACACGGCTTTGCAAAGCCTGGGCAACAGCCAGCAGATGGCGCAGAGACTGGGGGACGAATCCGTCGGACTGATATGCCCCCCCCCCGGATGAGATCAGATCAATATGAAGAGCAGCGCCAACCCGGCGAAGATCGCCCACTTTTCCAGGTAGTAGCGGCTACGGTTGCGCTTTTTCAGTTCCTTGCCCCGCAGGCGGATTTTGTACAGGCGGGTAAAGGCGCGGTTCAAGCCGCCGGTCTTGTCCCCGGCATCATTGGGCGAGCCGGCAGCGGCCATGACGTTGCGGCTGAACCAGCGATTGAACGCCGCCGCCCAGCGATACTTCATGGGCCGCTCGATATCGCAGAACAGAATGATGCGGTTTTGCGTCGTGGTGTTTTCGGCGTAGTGGATGTACGTCTCATCGAACATCACCGCCTCGCCGTCACGCCAGTAGTAGTTCTCACCGTCCACATTGATATAGCAGCCTGGATCGTTGGGAGTATCCAGGCCCAGGTGGTAACGATAGGAACCCGCGTAGGGATCACGATGGCGCACCAGCCTGGAACCTGGCGGCAATTCGGCAAACATCGCGGCCTTGATCGAACCGATACTTTGCACCAGCTCGGTGGTGCGTGGGCACAGTTTCATGGCCGAAGGGTGACTGTCGCCGTACCACTTGAGGTAGAAACGCTTCCAGCCCGACTTGAAAAACGAGTTGAAACCCACGTCGTTGTATTGATCCGAACGCTTGATCTCCCCGGCCCGCATCAGGTTCTGGCCTTCCTCGCGAATCACCTGCCAATGCTCCTGCAGCGGGCTCAGGTCGGGGAAGTCACTGGGCGACAAGTAAGGCCGGCCGGGCAACCTGGAGAACGCGTAGAGGAAGCAGTTGACCGGTGCAAGGAAGGTCGAGTGGTCGCTTAACTGCCGGCCCAGCTTATGTCGCACCCGGCCACGCAGGTGTACATACGCAATGGAGACAACGTAAAGGGCAACAATGATGAGTTTCACGGGAATTCGTCACATATCAGAAGAGTACTGGCTGCCCCTTTAGGCCCTGCCGAGCCCGGAATGGAAAATGCAGCCCCTGAAATCACAATTCGTTAACAGGCCCACGAGTGTCTTGGAGACCATTCGGATAGTGGCCAATGGCAGTTATTTTAGCCACAGATTGTAACCAAAGGTTAACTAAGAATTGTGAAAAGGTGTCTTCCAACTGTATAGCCGCGCCACCCCGAAAGTGCGGTGGCGGGTATGCCGGGCTGCGACGCAGCCCGGGAAAGGCCTCGCGCGACTCAGCCCAATGGCTGGTCATCCTTGCGTTCGCGCCGGGTAAAGCGGTCATCGTCCAGGGCTGGATAGCCCACGGTGCGGCGTGTCAGGACCAGATGGCGAACCAGCGCAATAAACATCCCCAACAGCAACCCGGCCACCAGGCTCAAGGCAACCACCAGGACTTTCTTCGGCTTGATCGGGCTCAGCGGTTCCTGGGCGCGCCGGTCAATCGTCACCAGCTTCAAGGCACTCATATCGATATTCAGGCCGCGCAGGCGGGCCACTTCAGCACGCAAGGGCTCGACATCCTGCAGGAAAATATCTTCATTGCCCCGCCGCTTCATAACCTCGACCTGGCGATTGACCTCCAGCAACTGCAGTTCCTTGCCGATTTCCGCGACACGGCTGTTGGTGAAGTCGTCGCTGGTCCGCTGCTGCAAGGCCGTGCGCTCGGCTTCCAGGGCCTCAGTACCAAGGAAGTACAGGGGAATCTGCTGGTTGTTGACCTCGGTGCGCATCACCTGGCTGGAGCCGTTGCGCCCGGCATCGGCCATGGACGACGGGGTGGTCGGGTTCTTGATGCCCATGGACTTGGCAATCGAAATGGCTTCATTGAGCTCGGCCAAGCGGTTGGAGCGCTGCATTTTCATCTGCAGGCGCAAGGCGCTGAGTTCATCTTCAAGCTGGGCGCGCTTGAGCTTGTCGCCTTCGAGCAGCTTGGCGATTTTCGATTCCTTGTCGGTTTCGTAATTGGCGCGTGCTGCGTCAATCTTGCCTTTGAGCTCAGTGAGGCGATTGTTGACGATCACCTTCAGGTCGGCGCCCACTTGCTCGCGCTCGGCGGCAATGGCGTAGTCGACAAACCCGTTGAGAATCGCCACCCCGTCCATATCCGTGGGGTATTGCAGTTCGAGGCGAATATAGCTGCTCAAGGAGTCCGCTTTCTTCGGGTCAGGCAGGATCAGCTTGATCGAGTTGCGGTTGAACGCCTCGAAACTCTGTTCCAGGCTGCGCCCCGGCTCCTGGAACGCCTGGAACAACGCCGGGTTGGCCTTGAAGAAGCTCAGTCGCGCATCGTACGAATCCAGTTGCGCGCCCACTTTGGCCAGCGCGTCCGCCGGCGGCAACTTGTAGACTTCGGAACGATTGAGGGCATCCAACTCATTGATAGCCGCAGGGCGCAGCACACTGCTGACCTGGTACTCACGGGGGGCCAACAACGCGTAGCCAACGCCCACCAGGCCTGCAAAAAGGGTACAACCGATTACCAGTTTCTTTTGCCGCCAGATCGAGTGGAACAGGTCAAATAAATCAATTTCATCAGACACCACGGGGGCTTGAACCTGAGGAGTTCTATTCAAAATGGGGACACCCTTCAAAAAGTGGACACTGGCTGCCCACTACACAATAGATCTGAATAACCAATTGAGAATGCAGGGACAACGCCCTGGATATGGCTAATACGACATAAGGCAACGGTCATCCGACCATTCAGTCACTGAAAAAGTCCCTACCGCATCGAGATTGTTTTCCTTCAGAAAGATTAATGTCATATAGGACGCCGCTCAGCGTAGATGACATATCAAGAAACATCCTTCTCACGATAGGCCAAAATCGTTTTAAATATCTGCTGGCAAAGGAAAAAACCCGACAGGCGCACAACTTTGGGAGATTTCCTACGAAACCTAATAACCAAACTCGACAGGAAACATTTCTTGCTGTCGGCGAGCCCGCCATTGAGGCCTTATCAAAACAGGAGTTTTTGCATGCCATTGCCCTCTTCCCACGCCACCCCGTGCCCGACCGAACGGGATCGACAGGCCCTGCAAGGCACTTGGGAGCAGATCGCCCTGGAAGACAGCGGCATCACCAACCCACCGGATGAACACAGTGCGCCCGGTGCGCTAACCACAATTGAGGGGGATCGATTCCAGGTCATGACCCTCGATGGCAAGGTCTTGCTGGAGGGGTGTTTTACCCTGGACGCCCGCACCACGCCCAAGAGCATTACCTGGATCGATGCCATCGGGGCCGACGCCGGCAAATGTCTGCCTGCGAGCTACACCCTGGAAGATGAGCGCTTCGTGTTTATCGCGGCAGATGAAGGCATGCCCCGGCCGACGCATTTCAGTACGACGCCAGGGCAGACAATGCGCACCTTCGTGCGCCGGGCTTGAGGGGGTTGGGTGGCATCCGTTTTAGCGACAGGATTTTCACAAACGCTTCACGTTTGGCGCGATAGGTTGAACCCAACTCCTCAAGTAAATCCCTTGGCCCGCCGCCCCAGCGGGCCTTTTTTTGCCTGGCTTTTTCAGGCCGGGCACTTGACGGCGGTCAGGGTGTAGCACATCGGCAATTGCGCCGCCTGGTCCTCGTACTGGTCGTAGACTTCTTCACGATTGGAGTGTGGGTACTCCTGCAGATGCCGCAGTTGCAACCCCGCCGCGATGGCCGCGCTGACAATCTCCCCCAGGGTATGCACGAACCAGTAAGAGGCAGCCGCGGCCCCCTTGCTCGCCCCCTCATAGACAATTGCCTCGTGCTGCACAAAAGGCTCGCGGCGAAAGTATGAAGTGGCCGGCAACATCGGGTTGGCAGCTTGGGGGTCGAACACTTCCAGGAACGGATGGGTCTCGTAGATCACCAGCGTCCCCCCTGCTTTCAGGGTGCTGGCGACATGCCGCATAAACAGCGCGATATCCGGCATCCAATTCAGCACGCCGATGGTGATCAGGGCGATGTCAAACCGCCCGTGCAGGCGCTCGGGTAAATGATGAATATCGGTTTCGATAAACTCAGGTGAATGTGGCGACCGGCTGGCCAGTTCCGCAGCCTGGGCAAGAAACGCATCGGACTGGTCGATCCCGACCACGCTGCTGGCGCCAAGCCCATACAGCGACAGGCTTTCACGGCCGTTATTGCACCCCAGTTGTACCGCGTCCCGGCCCTTGATCCCCACTTGCAACAATAGGGCGGTCAGGGTCGGATCCAGGCAACTGAACCCCGGCTCGCCAACGGCCTCAAGCAGGCCTTGCCAGTGCTCGGTCGCTTTATGGTGTGCGGCGGATTCGTTCCAGGCGGCCTTGTTACTGGCGATGGCCTGTTGAGCAGACAGCGTGTCCATTGCGTCTCCAAACGGTTGAGCGTGCGCAACACAATGGCAATGAGCGCCGTCAAAAAATAAAAAGGTGGTTCGCCCCGCACCGACAGCCTCGCCATCCCTGAACCGGTAAAGAGCCATCACTGCAGGGCGAACGGTGGAAACTTAATCCACGGCCATTGGATGTTCAACTGTTATCAACACGGGATCGGACAATCGAGACAATTTCGATACAACTTGATGAATTTTGTAGAATTTACAGCCCAAATAACCAAGCCAGGCACTGCTCGCCGTCCGACAGGCCTGCCTGTCATATAACTCGCGCCTCACCTATGCGACAATGCGCGCCAAATTCCAACATGCACCCCATATTTTCCTGTTAACTTTGGCCCGCCAAAATACTGGATATATACAGGTTTAACGGTGTTCGCAGGGAAGCGCTATACTCAATATCCAACGGTTAATCACACAGGCCGCAACGCCACGTCACGAGGATCGCAGATGACAGTCGGAGTAACAGTGGGGTCAATCACAGAAGAACTTGGCGCGCCATCGTTCGTGCACTCTTTTTTCTCAACCATCAGCGCTCATTGCGAACCCACTGGTTGGGGGCGCAGCCTTCCACACCTGATGAATGAACTCTACCAGGGCCGCCTCGCTCATGTGAGCGCCCTGTTTGCACTTACGGAACTACGGATGGCGAAAGCCACGTTGAGCAACTTACCTCCCTCATCTGTTGTCTGGGACATCGAGAACCGCTTGGCCAAACCACCTTGGGGCGACAACATCGCACCACACATTACGAACCTTGGTAACTACTTCGTATCGAGTACCGGGCGCGACGTTTTCCACATACTTGAAGAGGTGTTAGCCACCTCTATCGAAGAGCGACGGGATGTCCTTCTTCAGTGACAGGCTGTAGCCGGCCGCTATAGGACACAGGGGTTGTAGATTTCAACTTGGACTTTCAAACCCCTTGAAGTTTTCAATTATAAAAATCTGAAAATCCCCCTCAGCGCCGCCTTAATGCTTCCTCAATAAGTGATGAGGGATCAATGGCATAGCCCTTTTGCCCAAGCAATTTATAAAAATCTTTATTGCTATTTTCAAATACTGCCAAATTCGAGGTCTTGACACCAGAAGCATCTAACTCCTGCAAAATAAAATAAATAACATCTCCTTTTGCCCACACGGCTTGTTTGAAGCTGATGCCATTCTCATTATCAGTGCTGAGTTTTGTAACAAGCGGCAGACCCATTTTTTCCTGGATCTCCCCGACTAGACCGCTACTCTGTGAACGTGAATAAATTCTCAGTTCGTACATTGACAATATTTCTTCCACTTCAGAATAATGGAAAACTATTTTATTCTTCTTTTCTTCAAATTCGCCAGAAAGACTCAGACCATTGTAATTTAATAAATTCGGCGAAGAGCTTTCCGATCTCTCATACCCAAACAATGTTTTTTCTTCCGATGAAACTGCATCAACACCAGCTACCTTATAAATAGATTGAATATTTTCTTTAAATGTAAGATTTGCCAAGTCCAGGCCATCAGAAACGGGTTTTGAGCTTTGGGTGGTATTCCCCCCAACGTCCTTATCATTATTTTTTGAAAAGCAAACCGGAGCAATGACAAACAGAAGAACAATGAAAGCAATTTTTTTCATGTCTACTTGCCTCATAAAAATTTACTGAATTAGATTTTCAAAAAACGATGATCAATTAAGCACAGGGAGGCCGCCAAGGTCAAAAACTCCGATGTTTAGCAAGCCTCCCCCTATCATCACTCATTCCGTGCTCGCGCAGGTCCTATGAGCAAACGCAAACCTTACAACCTCAAAGTCCGTATTGACCGATCCTACCGGTCGCGATTGATTGCCAACCACGTCACAGTAGTGAACACCGACCCCAGTGGCCATCAGGGCATGGTCAATCACAAGTCGCTGAAGACATCGCGCCGGAGAAGATTGGCCAGGCCGTTTGCAGCATTCCCCACCGATGGACGATCTACCTGAGCACCCTGTGGGTTTTGCCAAATCGCTCCAAATGAACGCCTGTGACGGCGACGAATAACCCTCCCTGCTCGCTGCATCCGGTCACGGAGGGCGGCGCCTGAATATGGTAACTGCAAACGAATCAAATAATTCCCCTAATGCGTAGCAATGCATTTATCAGTGTGTCTGCTCAGGCGCCTCAGTCAGAGATAAATATCCAAGCAGTTCCCCTCTCCTGTGTTGTAGCTAAAAAACCTTAATCATCAGAGCGAATTCGGAAGTTACCTCGCCATCATTAAAAAATAACTCCCACCTAAACTTCACCTCTTTCAAATCCAGAAAACCAATTAACTTACTGAAATAAAAAGTTAATAAAAATTAATAAATATCTTCTATTACCCCAATAGACCCCCACTATTTGAAACACTCTTGACACAATATTTCCTGGATGCAACTTTGTGTCTCGAATGTTTGATAAAGGAACTACTGATGGCCAAATGATTATATAAAAATCTTAATCTGACTTGCCATAAGCACGCTCTAGTTGCTTACGGCTTCGTACAATTAAATATAGGCAGATATACACATGAAAAACATCAAGCTACTCTCTTTGCTGGCACTGGCTATTTCAGGTGTAGCACTCGCGGCGCCGCCCCCTCGTGAGGAACCTTCCGATAAGCCACCGACCACTCAGACCCCGACAATAGATCATGACAAAGCTCTTGAAGATGCAAAGAACAACCCCGGGAAAGTAGTCGATCTAGGAGGTGGAGTTACCACCACAACCGCCCCGTATGATCCGAGAATTAGAACCGACTATACTTTCAACGACTTTCTGAAAATCGTAAATAAAGCATTTACTCAGCCAGTTACCTCCTTCTTTGAGTCTGCTGATGATCTCCATGCTGCGTTAAATAATAAAACTCCAACCTTTGACCCATCGGATCGGGAGGTTTTAAGCAAGGTAGGTCAAGTGATTGCAACGGTGGTCGGAGCCTCAGGCGGCGTGGGAGCCGTTATGGTCACTACTGGCCAGGTTGCAGGCATCGCCAGTGACGAAGTTCAGACAAAAATGAACTCTTTCCCTCTTGGTTTTAGGCTTCAGGGAAAGGAAGTTATTACCATTGAGCCTCTTGGTGGCCCTCGAAAGGTGAGTTCCTCTGGTGAAACTGTAAATCCAGACGGTAAACCAATCACAAGTATCCTTAAGAGGATAAACGGCCGGATAGGAATTCCACTGAGCCCCGTAAACCCACCAAGACTTCCATCTAATTTGGAGCTTGAACGTCTGCCCTCATATGCTGAGTTACCGCCAGATCACCCAGAATTTCTTATTGACGAAAGTGAAGACGGACCTTTGCCTAGTGAACTGACAGACAAAAGCAACAGCCTTTCTGCGACGCCAACTAAAGAAGTAATGAATAGGGCAGTCAATCCGCAGCGCGGAGAGGAACTTGTTACTTTATTTCGGGGAACCTCAAAATTATCAATAGAATCGATGGCTGCAAATGGAAGTGCTGGAGGGGAGCCAGTCAATGTACTTGCAGCTCCACCTACTACCAACGAAGTTAAAAGACAAGTTGGAAGAGGGGCCTTTCTTCCAGAATTTTCCACGAGTATAGATACTGCAAATCGATTCTCCAGAGGCCGCTATCTAGTTGTGGCCCGCATAAAGGCTAAGTACCTTAGTAGAGGTAGCAAGGTGGAGCATGGATTCATTGCAAATAAAAATGCGCCTATTGAAATCTTAAAAATATATGATCGGACTTTTGGACAACCTGAGCGTAATATTCCAAACGCATCATAAATTTTAATCAATCGTAAATGACGGGGCGACCATGCCCCGTCATCTTTCTGTCTGGGTGAGGCTCTACCAAACCTGAAACATGAGTAGTCCGGTTTACTCATGCGGGCTCCCAAACGCCAGCCTGTCAACTCTTATTCTCCGGTCTACGGCTCCGCACCATAGGCAAGCCTACGCCATGGAGCAAGATCAGCAATCGGCGACAAGTAGACCAGGTACGAGAGTGGGAACGCCTGGTAAGCCTCGTCAGCAAGCGCGGAGCGACCGCGTTCTTCGCCACCGTAAGGGTGCTGGAAACACCTTTCGTTTTTCCGCCCTCGAAGCACTCGGAGTACGTGAAACAGACATCCGACCTGCACAAACAATGGACTCCGGCGTTAAAAGCTTTGAACATCCGTCGTCGCCCGCCATACAACTGTCGCCACACCTATGCGACAATATGCATTATGTCTGGCATGAACCCCGCCTTCATCTCCCAGCAGCTCGGCCATAGCGTGCAGATGCTGCTCTCGACTTATGCGCGTTGGATCAACTCAAGCTCGGACTGGAGCGAAATGCAAAAGCTCCAGATTGGTCCCAAATTGGTCCCAGCTCAAATAAGCGCACCCCAAGCTATTGATAGGTAAAGTAATTGATCTCCACAGCTAACATCACCATGCAGTTCGGCGCCAAGCCGCTGTTTGAGAACGTCTCGGTCAAGTTCGGCGCCGGTAACCGTTATGGTTTGATCGGTGCCAACGGTTGCGGCAAGTCGACCTTCATGAAAATTCTCGGGGGCGACCTCGATCCGTCCGGCGGCCAGGTCATGCTGGAGCCGAACGTGCGCCTGGGTAAACTGCGCCAGGATCAGTTCGCCTACGAAGAATTCAACGTGATCGACACCGTGATCATGGGTCACGAAGAGCTGTGGAAGGTCAAGGCCGAGCGCGATCGCATCTACTCGCTGGCGGAAATGAGCGAAGAAGATGGCATGGCCGTGGCCGAGCTGGAAACCGAGTTCGCCGAAATGGACGGCTACACCGCCGAATCCCGTGCCGGTGAACTGCTGCTGGGCCTGGGTATCGGCATCGAGCAGCACTTCGGCCCGATGAGCGAAGTGTCGCCAGGCTGGAAGCTGCGTGTATTGCTGGCCCAGGCGCTGTTCTCGGACCCGGAAGTGTTGCTGCTCGACGAACCGACGAACCACCTGGACATCAACACCATCCGCTGGCTGGAAAACGTCCTGACCCAACGTAACAGCCTGATGATCATCATCTCTCACGACCGTCACTTCCTGAACAGCGTGTGCACCCACATGGCTGACCTGGACTACGGCGAACTGCGCCTGTTCCCGGGCAACTACGACGAGTACATGACCGTGGCGACCCAGTCCCGCGAGCAGTTGCTGTCGGACAACGCCAAGAAGAAAGCGCAGATCTCCGAACTGCAATCGTTCGTCAGCCGCTTCTCGGCCAACGCCTCGAAAGCCAAGCAGGCCACGTCCCGCGCCAAGGCGATCGACAAGATCCAATTGGCCGAGGTCAAGCCTTCGAGCCGTGTGAGCCCGTTCATCCGCTTCGAGCAAACCAAGAAGCTGCACCGCCAGGCGGTCATCGTCGAGCGCATGGCCAAAGGCTTTGACGGCAAGCCGCTGTTCAAGGACTTCAGCTTCCAGGTTGAAGCCGGCGAGCGCGTGGCGATCATCGGCCCGAACGGTATCGGCAAGACCACCCTGCTGCGCACCCTGGTCAACGAACTGACCCCGGACGCCGGTAGCGTGAAGTGGACCGATGCGGCTGAACTGGGTTACTACGCCCAGGACCACGCCCATGACTTTGAAGACGACATGAGCCTGTTCGACTGGATGGGTCAATGGACTCAAGGCGAACAAGTGATCCGTGGCACCCTTGGCCGCATGCTGTTCTCCAACGACGAGATCCTCAAGTCGGTCAAGGTCATCTCCGGTGGCGAACAAGGTCGCATGCTGTTCGGCAAGCTGATCCTGCAAAAGCCCAACGTGCTGATCATGGACGAACCGACCAACCACTTGGACATGGAATCCATCGAGGCGCTGAACCTGGCGCTGGAGAACTACCCGGGCACGCTGATTTTCGTCAGCCACGACCGTGAGTTCGTATCGTCCCTGGCCACCCGTATCATCGAGCTGAGCCCAAGCGGCGTGATCGACTTCAGCGGCACCTACGACGACTACCTGCGTAGCCAGGGTGTGGTGTTTTAAGGGCAGCCAATAGCGGTTAGCCACAAGCTGCAAGTAAAAGCCCCGTCAGCAGTGACGGGGCTTTTTGCATTGACGGAAATGACGCTGTCGTTGGATCGTTAGCCTGCTTCCTTTTTCCCCATGCCCTTGCCATGATGCGTTCACCGCCCTGCCGCGAATAAGCCTCCATGCCTGCCGCCCCCAGCTCCCTGTCGATCACCCTGCAGATCGTCTCCATCGTCTTCTATACCTTTATCGCGTTTATCTGCATCGGCCTGCCGATTGCGGTGATTCCCGGCTACGTCCATGAACAACTGGGCTTCAGCGCCGTGGTGGCAGGCATCACCATCGGTTCGCAGTACCTGGCCACCCTTCTCAGCCGCCCCATGGCTGGGCGTATCTCGGACAACCTCGGCACCAAACGGGCGATCGTGCTCGGTTTGAGCGGCATCCTGCTCGGCGGCGTGTTGACCTTTTTCGCCACGCTGCTGCACAGCCTGCCCAGCCTGAGCCTGGGGGTCCTGCTGGTCGGCCGCGTGCTACTGGGCGTGGCCCAGGGCCTGATCGGCGTGGGCACCATCAGTTGGTGCATGGGCCAGGTCGGCGCCGAACACACCGCGCGCTCGATCTCCTGGAACGGTATCGCGTCCTATGGTGCTATCGCCATTGGCGCACCGCTGGGCGTGGTGATGGTTGCGCAATACGGCTACAACAGCCTGGGCCTGGCCCTGGCGCTGCTGGCCGGGCTGGGCCTGGTGCTGATCCGCAAAAAAACCTCGGTGCCGGTGGTGCGCGGCGAGCGCCTGCCGTTCTGGGCGGTGTTCGGGCGGATTGCACCGTTTGGCGCCAGCCTGTGCCTGGCCTCCATCGGCTACGGCACCCTGACCACCTTTATTACCCTGTTCTACCTCAGTCGCGGCTGGACCGACGCCGCCTGGTGCCTGACGGTGTTTGGAATCTGTTTTATCCTCTCGCGCCTGCTGTTTATCTCCAGCATCAACCGTTTTGGCGGCTTTCGCGCAGCAATTGCCTGCATGAGCCTGGAAACCCTCGGCCTGGCCCTGCTATGGCTCGCGCCCTCTCCCGCCATCGCCCTGATCGGTGCCGGCCTCACCGGGTTTGGCCTGTCGCTGGTGTACCCGGCACTGGGCGTCGAAGCCATCAAACAGGTGCCCAACAGCAGCCGCGGCGCGGGGCTGAGTGCCTATGCGGTGTTTTTCGACCTGGCGCTGGCGATTGCCGGGCCATTGATGGGCGCGGTGGCATTGAACCTGGGTTACTCGTGGATCTTCTTCGGCGCGGCGCTGCTCTGCGTCACGGGCCTGGGCCTGACCTTGCTGCTGATGCGCCGGGCCTACTGATCCGCGGTCTGCATGCCGGCCCGCGCGTGCTGGCCGAGGGTGCGGCTGAAAAAACGCCCGGCCTCGGAGACCAGGTCGCGGTGGATGCCCTCGCGGTCCACCCCATCGGCATCGGTACACAGCGCTGGCATCAGCGCCAGTTGCTCGTCATCGCAGGGCGCCATGAAGATAAAGTGCCCGGCTCCGGCCAACAGTTTGAAATCCGGCGGCTGCGGCAGCTTGCGCGCCAGGGCGGCGGCGTTTTTGTCCACGGCCACCAGCTTGTCGCCATCGCCGCTGTACAGCAGCACCGGCACATGTACGTCGCCCAGGGTATGACGACCAAACATCAGGCTCAGCGGGGCCATCAGCATCAACGCGTGGATCCGGGGATCGGCCTGGGGTTGCAGGTCATCGCGGTCGACCACCAGCTCACCCTTGGTCGTACAGGCGTCGCGGTCTTCGGGACGTTCCTGGCAATAGCGGCGCAGGCGCTCGAAATCCGGCCTGGCCCCGGCCAGGATCAGTGCCGTCTCGCCGCCCGCCGAATAGCCGATCACGCCCACCTGGCCCACATTGACAAACGGCGACAGCATCGGGTCGCCCAGGGTGGCGCTAATCGCTGCAGAAATCTGGAGCGGGCGCCCATACAGGTTACTCAAGGTGCCCAGGCGGCTGTGGTCCTTGTAGTTGTCACCAGGATGCAGCACCGCCACCACCACAAACCCTTTGCGCGCCAGCGACGTTGCCAGGTCGTGCAAGGCCAGGGGCGTGCCGGTATTGCCGTGGGACAGCATCAGCAGCGCAAAGCGGCCGATGGCGACCTTGGCGTCCTCGGTGGCGGCGACGCGATACGCGCCCACCTGGTTGATATGTTCCGCGCCCGTGGACGGATAAAACGCGATGGCTTTCATCGGCTGCCCATCCAGTGGGTCGAGAAAGCTCATGCGGTGATAACCCACGCTCCAGTGGGGGTGCGGGGCCACGGCAGCGTGCACGGGAATGAGGCCACCGAGCAGGCAAAGCAGCAAGACTGCACAAAAACGCATCATGGGGCTGTCCACCTGGGCTGTGTGACGCCTGCGAGTCGGTTCAGGCTCAGGCGGCATGGCCCTGCAATGCATAACCTGCGCCAGATTCGCCCGCCCAAAACAAAAAAACCTGTATCCCGCTGGTTTTCAGGCCAGCAGAATACAGAGTCTAGGCGTCTCGGATCAGATTGACAGCAAGTCGCGGCGATCTTTACACAGGGCTTACGCGGCGACGAACAACTGCTCGCTGATCACGGTATTGGCGTCGTTCAGCGCCTTGCTGCGCACTTCGTCACCATAGGCCAGGCCATGGGCGCGGACGAACTCGACATCAGTGATGCCCAGGAAGCCCAGCAACAACTTCAGGTAGTCCTCGTGTGCGCCGCTGGAAGGCTGGCCTACGTGCAGGCCGCCAGCCGTGGAGACCACGATGACTTTCTTGTTACCGCACAGGCCTTCCGAGCCGGCTTCGGTGTAGCGGAAGGTCTGGCCGGCGACGGCAATGCGGTCGATCCAGGCCTTGAGCTGGGTGGGGATGGTGAAGTTATACATCGGCGCGGCGATGACCACCGCGTCGGCGGCCAGGAACTCGGCCAGGGTCGAGGCGCTCAGGTCGGCTTCGTGCTTCTGCACTGCATCCCGCAGCTCGGCGGCGGTGCCCAGGGCGCCCAGGGTAATCCCGGAAAAATGGTTGATGCCTTCGCTGGCCAGGTCGCGGTAGGTGACTGCCACACCCGGCTCGGCCGCTTGCCAGGCCTTGACCACTTCGCGGCTCAACTGGCGGGAGGCCGAGTTGTCGCCCAGGATGCTGGAATCGATATGCAAGAGTTTCATGTGGGATCTCCAAGTGAGGATCGCCACCGGGCGATCTGATGGAGAGAATCCTACAGGTCATTCCAATAGCCGATTAGCCAATTAAAATGCGATAGTTCGTCCCACTGACAGGACAATAGGCCAACCATGCAAGACCTCAATGACCTCTACTATTTCGCCAAGGTGGTGGAAGCCGGTGGCTTCGCGGCCGCTGGCCGGCTGCTGGGGATCCCCAAATCCCGGCTGTCGCGGCGCATTGCCGAACTGGAAGAGCGCCTCGGCGCTCGCCTGCTGCAGCGCACCACCCGGCAACTGACCTTGACCGCCGTCGGCGAACGTTACCTGGGGCATTGCCAGGCGATGCTGCTGGAAGCGGAAATGGCCGACGAAGCCGTAGTCAACATGTCCAGCGAGCCACGGGGCCGCCTGCGGGTCAGTTGCCCGGTGGGCCTGGCCCATGAAATCCTGCCGACCGTGGTGGCGCAATTCCTCGCGGCCCACCCGTTGGTGCAACTGGAGATGATGCTGATCAATCGCCGCGTAGACCTGGTGGCCGAGGGCGTAGACGTGGCCTTGCGCGTGCGCGAACTGGGGGATGAAGACCCGCTGCTGGTAACCCGCCGCCTGCGCCAGGCTCAGACGGCCATGGTCGCCAGCCCCGAGTTTATGCGCGGTCGCCGGATCGAAACCCCGGCCGACCTCAAGCAACTGCCCATACTCGGCGCACTGGAGGCCGACCGTCTGGTCCACCTGCGCATGCTCGACCCGGTCGGCAATGTCACTGACCTGGCAATGGAGGCACGCCTGGGTATCGACGACTTCCTCGTACGCAAGGCCAGCGCCCTCGCCGGCCTGGGCTTTACCGTGCTGCCGATGATGTATTGCGAGCAGGAGCTGGAAACCGGCCAACTGGTGCAACTGCTGCCTGAATGGTCATTGCCCGGTGGCTGGCTGCAAGCGGTCTACCCACACCGACGCGGCGTGTCCCCAGCCGTGCGCGCCTGGATCGACTTTTTGGCCCATGCCTTCAAGAGTTGCGGAGATCGACGGCTATGAATACCCGGATCATGAGCGAAGACGACGTCGCCCGGTTCTGCCTGGGTTTGCCCGGTGCCCGGGAGGATTACAAGTGGGGCGGCGTGCGGGTGTTCTCCATTGCCGGCAACAAGATGTTCGCCTTGCAGAACCTGCGGGGCGATTCCCTGGCGTTCAAGGTCGACAAGGAACTGTTCCTCGGCCACGTGGACCGCCCCGGCATCCACCCGGCGCCGTACCTGGCGCGGGCGCAGTGGATCATCATGCAGGTGCCCTACCCGCTGGGCGGCGAAGAACTGCGCGGCTTGCTGCAGCGCTCCCACCAGTTGGTGGTGAGCAAGCTGCCCAAGCGCACGCAGATCGGCCTGAGGCTGGACGAGTAAGCCAGTCCAGGTCGTCTTGCACACAACTTGATCATCGAGACATGCACATACCCCTGTGGGAGCGGGCTTGCTCGCGATAGCGGTCTATCAGTCAGTTAATCTGGCACTGACACACCGCTATCGCGAGCAAGCCCGCTCCCACAAGGGCGCAGCTTCGCTCTCAAGCCCCACATGGCTAGAAGACTGACAGCAGCGTCCCACCAAGGAACAACTGATCGATCCAGAACACCTGGTGCAGCAACACGATCAGCCAGAACACCACCTGGTACGACACCTTGCGCGTCTTGTGGCGAAACACCTGCTGGGCGAGCAAGGCGCCCGGCCAGCCACCGGCCAGTTCCAGGGCATGCAGGATCTTCTCCGGGGTGCGCCAGCTGTCGCTTTGGGCCTTGCGTTTGTCGCTCCAGTACAGGCAAAACGTCACCACGCTGACCAGGCCATAGGCCGCCAACGGCACCAGCGACACCCCGCGATACGCCAGCAGGGCCGCGCCGAACAACGGCACGGCACACAACAGTGCAAACACCACAGCCTTCAAGCGCAGATGCTGGATTGTCATCACGCCTTGGCCGCCGCCCAGTCAATCCAGCCGAACTGCCAGGTGGCCAGGATCAGCAAGCCGAACGCAATGCGGTACCAGGCAAACACCGCATAGCTGTGGCTGGCGATGAACTTGAGCAAGCCACGCACCGCAATCATCGCGAAGATGAACGAGACCACAAAACCGACGGCAAACACCGGCAGATCCGCCGGCTGGAACAGGTCACGGTACTTATAGCCCGAGTACACCGCCGCGCCGACCATGGTTGGCATTGCCAGGAAGAACGAGAACTCGGTGGCTGTCTTGCGCGACAGGCCGAACAACAGGCCGCCGATAATGGTCGAGCCGGAACGCGAAGTGCCCGGGATCATCGCCAGGCACTGGGCAAAGCCCACTTTCAAGGCGTCTTTCCAGGTGATGTCATCCACCGTTTCGGCATGGACTTCATGCTCGCGGCGCTCGGCCCACAACATGATCACGCCACCGATCACCAGTGCGGTGGCCACGGTGATCGGGTTGAACAGGTATTCGTGGATCAGGTCGGCAAAAATCACCCCCAGCACCACCGCCGGCAGGAAAGCGATCAGCAGGTTGACCGTGAAGCGCTGGGCATTGCGCTGGGTCGGCAGGCCGGTCACCACGTCGAGGATCTTGCGCCGGAACTCCCAGACCACCGCCAGGATGGCGCCCAGTTGAATGATGATGTTGAACGCCATGGCGCGTTCGCCACCGAAGTCGAGCAAGTCGGCGACGATGATCTGGTGCCCGGTACTGGAGATCGGCAAGAACTCCGTCAGCCCTTCGACAATGCCAAGTATCAATGCCTGAAAGGCAGTCCAAAGATCCATTATTCCCCCAAAAGGTCATGCGACGGCATGCCTCGTTGATATTTTCTAGGTGTTCACTAACGATGAGCACGCTGCAAGGCTGCGCGCAGGATCAAGGCCGAACTGCAAAAATTCTGTGAAAAATCAGGCAGGACTCAGGTTTTTTGATTCCGGGCCGAAAGCCTATCAGACAAGCCCGAATTTCGCTGCGCGTTATCGCTGGCCGATCAATGCAACACCGAAAATTATAAGAACGCGGAGTGACAAGACTATGAATAGTTTGCGCAATATGTCGATCAGCCGACGCCTGTGGATGATCCTGATAGTCGCCGTGTTGATGTTGCTGACCCTGGGTTTGCTGATGCTCAAGCAGATCCACGACGATCTCTACCAAGCCAAGAGCCAGCAGACCCAGCATGTGGTGCAGACCGCCAGCGGGATTCTGAACTTTTATCACACCCTCGAAACCACCGGCGTGCTGACCCGCGAAGCGGCGCAGAAGCAAGCCCTGAGTGTGGTGCGCGGCCTGCGCTATGACCAGGACGACTACTTCTGGATCAATGACCTGACGCCGGTAATGATCATGCACCCGGCCAACCCCAAGCTCGACGGCCAGAACCTTTCGACCATCCGCGACCCGGACGGCTTTGCGATCTTCAACGAGTTTGTCAGCCTGGCCAAGGCCAAGGGCAACGGTGTCGTCAACTACCGCTGGCCGAAGCCCGGGGCGGATGCGCCGGTGGCCAAGACCTCCTATATCCAGTTGTTCGAGCCCTGGGGCTGGATCATTGGCTCCGGCATCTACGTGGATGACGTACAGGCCCAGTTCCGTGGCCAAGTGTGGGAAGCCTCGCTGGTCGGCCTGGGCATTGCGCTGATCATGGCCCTGCTGGTGGTGCTGATTGCCCGCAGCATCGTGCGCCCGCTACAGGAAGCGGTGCACGCCATGGCCAATATCGCCAGCGGCGAAAGCGACCTGACCCGCAGCCTCGACACCCATGGCCAGGACGAGGTCACGCAACTGTCGCGGCACTTCAACACCTTCACTGCCAAGCTGCGCCAGGTGGTCAGCCAGTTGCAGGTGTGCGCCAATGCCCTGGGCCAGTCGTCCGCCGAACTGGGCAGCAACGCCAGCCAGGCCCATGACCGCAGCCAGCAGCAGTCCCAGCAAATGGAGCTGGTGGCCACCGCCATCAATGAAGTGACCTACGGCGTGCAGGACGTGGCGAAGAATGCCGAACACGCCGCCAGCGAAATGCGCGATGCCCAGACCCAGGCCGAACAGGGCCAGGTCAATATCGACGGCAGCCTGCAACAGATCGATGCACTGTCCGGCACCATCAGCCAGGCCGTGGAAGTGATCCGTACCCTGTCCACCGAAAGCACGCAGATTGGCGGGGTGCTGGAGGTGATCCGCAGCATTGCCGACCAGACCAACCTGCTGGCCCTCAACGCGGCCATCGAAGCGGCCCGCGCTGGCGAGCAGGGCCGCGGTTTTGCCGTGGTTGCCGACGAGGTACGCCTGCTGGCCCAGCGCACGCAAAAATCCACCGCCGAAATCCAGAGCATGATCGAACGCCTGCAAGGGCATTCCGAAGCGGCGGTCAAGGTCATCAGCGACAGCCACCAGGCCTCGCAACTGACCATTGAACAAGCCGGCCAGGCAGGTGCCAGCCTGACGGCCATCGGCCAGGCCCTGCGCAACCTCAACGGCCTCAACGCCTCGATTGCCAGCGCCACCCTGCAACAGGCCCACGTGGTGGAAGACATCAACCAGAACGTGACCCAGGCCGCCGGCCTGTCCCACAGCACTGCGCTGGCGGCCCAGCAGTCGAGCGTAGCCAGCGTGCACCTGAAGGACTTGAGCGAAGAGCTCAACGGCCTGCTGCGCCAGTTCAAGGTCTAACCCCCCACGGTGTAGGCGCTGGCTTCCAGCGCCTACACGGGTTCTGCATTTTGCCCGGGAGGTTGGGTACAATCGCCCTCCTCTTCGACTCTTCCAAGGAATCCCATGTCCGGGCTTGAACTGTTTGCCGCCGCGCTGGGGGTGATTGCCGTCTGGCTGACGGTCAAGCAGAACCCGTGGTGCTGGCCGATCGGCCTGGTCATGGTGTTGCTGTACACCTGGGTGTTCTTCGAGGTGAAGCTGTATTCGGACATGCTGCTGCAAGTGGTCTACGCCGGCCTGCAAGTCTACGGTTGGTGGCAATGGACCCGGGCCGGCGAGGTGCGCCAAGGGCGGCAGGTCACCCGCCTCGGCACCCAGGCCGTCCTCCTGAGCCTGAGTCTCGGCGCCGTGGGCAGCCTGCTGCTGGGCGCGGCCATGGCGCACTGGACCGATGCCGCCCAACCGTGGCTGGATGCAGCGCTGACCGGTTTCAGCCTGGTGGCGCAGATGTGGATGGCGCAAAAACGCGTGCAATGCTGGGCGCTATGGATTGTGGTTGATGTGATTTTTGTCGGCCTGTTTGTCTACAAAGGGCTGTACCTGGCGGCCGCGCTCTATGCCCTGTTCACCGTGATCGCCGTGCAGGGCTGGCGGGAATGGCGCGCCGACCCGGCGTTGCGCGCATGAAGGTGCTGGTAATGGCAGGCCCCGAGTCCAGCGGTAAAAGCTGGCTGGCCGAGCAGTTGCAGGCGCATTTCGGCGCGGTGCTGGTGGGCGAGTATGTGCGCTACTTCATCGACCACTACCAGCGCGATACCACCCTGGCCGACATCCCGGACATCGCCCGCGGCCAACTGGCCTGGGAAGATGCCGGCCGTGCGCGGCAGCCGCAACTGTTGATCCTCGACACCCACTTGCTGACCAACAAGCTGTGGAGCCTGACCCTGTTTGGCGATGCCCCGGCATGGCTCGATGAGGCGCTGCTGGCCCGCCACTACGACCTGCACCTGCTGCTGTCGCCCGAAGGCATTGGCTGGACCGCCGACGGTCAGCGCTGCCAGCCGGACCTGGCCGATCGCCTGGCCTTCTTCCAGGCCAGCCGCGACTGGCTGGAGCAGCATCACCAGCCCTTCAAGGTGATTGACGGGGATTGGCAGGCGCGGCATGACCAGGCGTTTGCCGCCGTGGCGCAGCTGCTCGCAGAATAACCCCCCCTACTCGTGGATCACCTGCCGTTGATACTGCGGATCAGCCTTGATCTGCTGTTCGGTAAACGGCAACGGGCTGAGTTTTTTCGCGGAAAACGCCAGGGTCTGGTCCTTGAAGTACGGCGATGCCGGATCGCTGGACAGTGAGAACGCCAACACCCCTTCGGCCTTGGGCCCCTGATCGTCGAAGGTGACGATCTGCAAGTAACTGCTGCCGCTGACCACCTCACGCTTGCCATCGGCCCTCGGCACGCTTTGCATGGCGTTGTAGATCCCCAGTTCCTGCGGGCCGCCATGCATCGGGGTGCTGCCCGAGACCTGGATATCGCCCCAACGCGCACCCTCCGGCAACCCCAGCTCGCTCACCTGGGCGATTGACGCCAGCATCGCCTCACGCAATGCCCCGGCCACCTCCGGCTGCTCGATAAGCAAGCCGCGCGGGGTGGTTTGCGCATGATCCGGGTCAAACGCAACACGCCACACCTGCGGCACGTGCTGCATGCGCGCCATGATCTGGATGAAATGCACCAGGCCCAGGCCGCTGTCGAGGTTGGCTTTCTGGTCCCAGTCCTTGAGGCGGGTACACAGGGTTGTCAGCGCTGCATCCGTCTGTTGCGCGCAAAACCTGAGCAAGTCCGGCATCACCTGCCCGGCCAGGTACACCTGGTTATCCAGCACCATGTGCTGTAAATCGCCGACGGTGATCGGCTGCTTATCCAGGTCCTGCAAACGCTGCAAGGCAAAACGCGCACGGGCGCCCAGGGCGATGCGGTCCTGGCTGACCACCGGCGAAAAGCCGGCCAGCGGCGCCTTGGGGTTGGCCATCCAGGCCGAGTCGTTGGAATGCTGCACATAGTCCTTGCGCTGCAACTGCGGCAGTTGCTCAGCGGCGAAGATCCCCGGCTGTGCGGCACGCGGGTCGATATCCCAGGCACAGGCACTGTGGGCACCGTCAAGCATGATCATCTGCAGGCCGGCACGCGGGTCACTGCATTGCGCGAGCTTTTGCGCACTGACGTTCGGCACCACCGACAGGTTCATATACAGGCTCTGCCCCTGGTCATCCGCCGCCAGGGTATTGACCCACGGAATGCCCTGCAGGACCTGCACCGAGGTTTGCAGGTCCTTGAGGCTGCGGGCCTGGTTCATCGCATACCACTGGTGCAACACGCGGTCGTTGCCCAGGTTGGCGTCGCGCAGGCTGAAGGCGTACTGCCCGTTCCAGTCGAGCTTGCCCGGCCATTGCACCACCGGGCCGAACTGCGAACTGTAGACCGTTTGGGTGTGGGGCTCGGCACCCTTGACCTGCACGGTTACCTGGCTTTTCTGCATGGGGATCGACTTGCCGTCGAGCAAATAGCGGGTTGAATCCTTCGGGTCCAGGGTCAAGCGATACAGGGTGAAGTGCTTGGATGTATCGACCGTATGGGTCCAGGCCACATGCTGGTTGAAACCGATATTGACCACCGGCAGGCCCGGCAAGGCGGCGCCCATCACATCCAACTGACCAGGGATGGTCAGGTGCATCTGGTAAAAGCGCATGCCGCCGATCCACGGGAAATGCGGGTTGGCCAATAACATGCCGCGCCCGTTGAACGAACGCTCGCTGCCCACCGCCACCGCGTTGCTGCCACGATCCAGGGCAAAGCGCTGCTGCTTCAAGGTGGCGACCTCAAACGCTCGCGCATTGCCCTGCACCGCCACGCCGGGCTGGGGCGGTGTCGCTCCCGCCAAGGCCTCGGCAAATTGCCCGACACCGCCTTCCACCAGCAAGCGTCGGGTCAGCTTGACCAGGTCATCGGTGCTGATCGGCCGCACCCAGGCGCCCTGGCACTGCATCGGCAGGCCCTTGGCCCCGCGCTCTTGCAGGTAACGGTTGTACCCCGCCACATAGCCTTCGAGGCGCTGCTGCATCGCTGGGGGCTGCGCCTTCCAGAAGGCCGCCACCGCGTCGGGGGTATTGAGCCAGGTAAAGAACACATCGCTGGTCAGGTTGTTGCGCTCCTCCAGGGTCGCCTGCTCGGCGCCGAAATAGCGGGCGCGCTGACCGTTGACCGTCACCACTTCGTTGGCCAACAAACACAGGTTGTCTTGCGCGTAGGCATAGCCGATGCCATAGCCCAGGCCGCGCTCATCGTTGGCGCGGATATGCGGGATACCAAACCCGGTGCGGCGGATCTCGGCGCTCATTGCACCGGCCTGTACTTCGCTCGCCTGGCGGGCCGTCGCCCCCAGGCTCACCCCCAGCAACACACCCGCCACGCAAACCCTGGACAACCCGTTGGAAATAATCACGCAGACCCCATCGTCAAACCAAATTAAACGCCCAAGGCGAGGCCGGCTCGCGAACACCAACCCATGGGTAAAGACGTAGAAAATCGGAGAAATTTAGTCCGCCCGCAGACTATTCCCAGGTGTCAGGCATGTGACAAACCCGATACTGACAAAATTTATACCCTTGGGACTTCATGATTTGCGCCGCTCATACGTCTTATTAACTAAGAGCGCCATCGTTTTCCTGATCAAGGCTCTGATAAGGAGTTTTTGCATGTACAACCCGCAACTGCCCACGGATGGACATTCTATGGCACACGACGCCGCTTACGGCGCGGCCCCCGAGCAGCAAGGCAACCAACGCATCCGCCATCTGCTCAAGTGTTTTGGGTTGCGCACCAGCCTGATCCGGCTGAAAGTCATCGACGCCCTGCTCACCGCCGCCGACAACGGCCGCTCGCTGGGGGTACGGGGTGTGCACAGCCATTTGCTGGAACTGGGCATCCCGCTATCGTTTCTCAGTGTGCGCGAGGTACTCAAGCGCCTGTGCAGCGAGGGGGTGATCATCCTCAACAGCGATAAAAGCTACAGCCTCCATGAAGAGGCTGCCAAGGTCCTGACCGACGTCACAGGTTAGGCTTGACCTTGCGGCGCATGATGCCGTTGATCACCACCACAATCACCGCCACGGCAATGGCGATGTACTGGAACGTCTTCTCACTGATGGTGCCGATGTTCTGCAAGTAGGACAGGCCAAACATCGTGCCGAGGACGACCAGGGAAATCAGAATCGAGTAAATCAAGCGTTGCTTCTGGGTCATGATGGGTTCCTGAAACCTGAAGATTGTATCTGGGGCGTATCAGGGGCGCATGTTACAGGCGATCAAACACTTTGGCACCCACACACAACCCATTGTAGGCGCGAGCTCGCTCGCGCCTACAGGGCCAGGTTATTGGTCCTTGAACTGCGGCGCACGCTTGGCCACGAACGCCGCCATGCCTTCCTTCTGATCCTGGGTCGCGAAGGCCGCGTGGAACACCCGGCGTTCAAAGCGCACACCTTCCGACAGGCTGACCTCAAAGGCGCGGTTCACGCTTTCCTTGACCATCATACTGATCGGCACCGATTTGCTGGCAATCAGCGCCGCCACCTTGAGCGCTTCGTCCAGCAACTCGTCGGCCGGCACGATCCGCGCCACGATGCCACAACGCTCGGCCTCCACCGCATCGATAAAACGCCCAGTCAGGCACATTTCCATGGCCTTGGCCTTGCCCACCGCACGGGTCAGGCGCTGGGTGCCGCCCATGCCCGGCAGTACGCCCAGGTTGACTTCCGGCTGGCCGAACTTGGCCGTGTCGCCGGCCAGGATAAAGTCGCACATCAACGCCAGTTCACAGCCGCCGCCCAGGGCAAAGCCGTTGACCGCCGCGATGATCGGCTTGCGCCGGTTGGCCACGCGATCACTGTCGCTGAACAGGTCGTCGAGGTAGATCTGCGGGTAGGTCAGCTCGGCCATTTCCTTGATATCGGCGCCGGCGGCAAAGGCTTTCTTCGAGCCGGTCAACACAATGCAGCCGATCTCGGGGTTGGCTTCCAGGCTGTCCAGGGCCTGGTTCACTTCGCTGACCAATTGCGCGTTCAAGGCATTCAGCGCCTGCGGGCGATTGAGGGTAATCAGCCCGACACGGCCTTGAACGTCGAGCAAAATGGTTTCGTAACTCATCGATCCGTTCCTCTTCAAAGATTGCGCGAAATGACCATGCGCTGAATATCACTGGTGCCTTCATAGATCTGGCAGACCCGCACATCACGGTAGATCCGCTCCAGCGGGAAGTCGCTCAGGTAACCGTATCCGCCCAGGGTTTGCAAGGCGGCAGAACAGACTTTCTCGGCCATTTCCGAGGCGAACAGCTTGGCCATGGACGCTTCCACCAGCGCCGGCTGGCCGCTGTCGCGCAGGGCCGCTGCGTAATGCACCATCTGCCGGGCCACGGCGATCTGGGTGGCCATGTCTGCCAGGCGGAAGGCCACGGCCTGGTGCTCGATCAGCGGCTTGCCGAAGCTTTCCCGCTCGCGGGCGTAATCACGGGCCGCTTCAAACGCGGCGCGGGCCATGCCCACCGATTGCGCGGCAATGCCCACACGCCCGCCCTCAAGGTTAGCCAGGGCGATTTTGTAGCCTTCGCCCTCCTCGCCCAGGCGGTTGGCGACGGGCACCTTCACATCCTCGAAGAGAATCTGGCAGGTGTCGGACGCATGCTGGCCCAGCTTGTCCTCGACCCGCGCCACCTTGTAGCCCGGCGAGTCAGTGGGCACGATAAACGCACTGATCCCACGCTTGCCGGCCGCCGGATCAGTCACCGCAAACACAATCACCACCCCGGCGTTCTGCCCGGAGGTGATGAACTGCTTGCAGCCATTGAGCACGTAGTGCTCGCCCTCAAGGCGCGCGCGGGTCTTCAGGCTGCTGGCATCCGACCCGGCCTGGGGCTCGGTCAGGGCGAACGCGCCGAGCATCGCACCACTGGCCAGGGGCTTGAGGAACTGCTCCTTTTGCAAGTCATTGCCGAACTTGAGGATGGGCACGCAGCCCACCGAGTTATGCACGCTCATGATGGTCGAGCACGCGCCGTCACCGGCCGCGACCTCTTCCAGGGCCATGGCATAGGCCAGGTAGCCGGTGTCGCAGCCACCCCACTGTTCCGGCACAAGCATGCCGAAAAAGCCCAGCTCGGCCATCTCGGCGATAGCCTCCCTGGGGAAGCGATGCTCGCGGTCCCACCCGGCGGCGAACGGCTTGAGCCGTTCCTGGGCAAACTGGCGGGCCGCGTCGCTGATTTGCAGTTGTTCGTCATTGGGCAACATAAAAACTCCTTAATCCAGGCACTCGACGGCCATGGCCGTGGCTTCGCCGCCGCCGATGCAGATGGCCGCGACACCGCGCTTGAGGCCCCGCTGGCGCAGGGCCGAGAGCAGGGTCACGAGGATCCGCGCACCGGATGCGCCAATCGGGTGCCCCAGGGCACAGGCGCCGCCATGGACGTTGACCTTGTCGTGGGGAATGTCCAGCTTGCTCATGGTCACCAGGCTGACCACGGCAAAGGCTTCGTTGATCTCGAACAGGTCGACATCGCCCAGGCTCCAGCCAGTCTTGCTCAACAGCTTGCGGATCGCCCCCACCGGCGCCACCGGGAACAGCCCCGGCTCATCGGCAAAGGCCGCGTGGCCATGGATCACCGCCAGGGGCTTGAGCCCGCGCTGTTGCGCTTGGCTCTGGCGCATCATGAGCAAGGCCGCCGCACCGTCGGAGATCGAGCTGGAGTTGGCCGCCGTCACTGTGCCGCCTTCGCGAAACGCTGGCTTGAGGGTCGCGATCTTATCCAGCTTGGCCTTGGGCGGCTGCTCATCGTCAGTGATGGTCTTTTGTTCCTTGCCCACGGTGACCTGCACCGGGACGATCTCGGCGCTGAAGCGCCCGGCACTGATCGCCTGCTGGGCGCGGGTCAACGAGGCAATGGCAAAGGCATCCTGGGCCTCACGACTAAAGCCGTTGGCCTCGGCGCAATCCTCGGCAAAGGTGCCCATCAGGCGGCCCTTGTCGTAGGCGTCTTCCAGGCCATCGAGGAACATATGGTCAAGCACCCGGCCATGGCCCATGCGGTAGCCGCTGCGCGCCCGGTCGAGCAGGTAAGGCGCGTTGGACATGCTCTCCATGCCGCCGGCGATCACCACCTGCACGCTGCCGGCCAGCAGCGAGTCATGGGCCAGAATCGCCGCTTGCATGCCCGAACCGCACATTTTGTTGAGGGTGGTGCAGCGCGTCGACTTGTCCAGGCCGGCGCCCAGGGCGGCCTGGCGTGCCGGGGCCTGGCCGAGGCCGGCGGGCAGTACGCAGCCGAACAACACTTCATCCACGGCGTCGTGGGCGATACCGGCGCGCTCGACAGCCGCGCGAATCGCGGCGGCGCCCAGTTGCGGCGCGGTCAGGCCCTTGAGTTCGCCCTGGAACCCGCCCATGGGCGTGCGCACGGCACTGACGATAACAATCGGATCGTGGAGCTGGGTCATGACAAATCCTCCTTACTTGGCTGCCATGCGCAAGGCACCGTCAAGACGGATCACCTCGCCATTGAGCATGCTGTTTTCAATGATATGCCGGGCCAGCGCGGCGTACTCGGCCGGTTTGCCCAGGCGTGGCGGGAACGGCACGCCTGCCGCCAGGGAGTCGCGGACCTGCGGGGTCATGCCAGCCATCATTGGCGTTTCAAAGATGCCCGGGGCGATGGTCATCACGCGGATACCGAAGCGCGCCAGCTCACGGGCGGCCGGCAGGGTCAGGCTGGCAATCGCGCCCTTGGACGCCGCGTAGGCGGCCTGGCCGACCTGGCCGTCGAAGGCCGCCACCGAAGCGGTGTTGATGATCACCCCGCGCTCACCATCGGCATCCGCCGTGCTTTCGGCAATCGCCGCTGCGGCCAGGCGCAGCAGGTTGAAGCTGCCGACCAGGTTGACGTTGATCACCTGGGCGAAGCTGGCCAGGGCATGGGGCCCGTTCTTACCGAGGATTTTCTCGCCACGCACCACGCCCGCGCAGTTGACCAGGCCATGCAGGCCGCCAAACGCCGCCACAGTGGCCTGTACCGCGGCTTCGGCGGCCGCTTCCTGGCTGATATCCGCCACCACGCTACGCGCCTGTGCCCCCAGTTTTGCCGCCTGGGCCGCCACGGCGTCGGCATTCAGGTCCACCAGCATCACCTTGGCGCCTGCGGCCACCAACATTTCGGCAGTCGCCGCGCCGAGGCCCGAAGCGCCGCCGCTGACCATAAACACCTTGTTTTCAATCTGCATCGTTGTTTCCTTAAAAGAGGGATCAAGCCGTGGTCGCTGCCTGGACCTTGGCGATTTCCTGGTTACGCAAAATAAAGCGTTGCAGCTTGCCGCTCGGGGTCTTGGGCAAGTCGCTGACAAATTCGATTTCCCGTGGGTAGGCATGGGCCGCCAGGCGCTTGCGCACATGCTGGCGCAGCTCTTCGGCCAATGCGGCGTCGGCGCGGTACTGGCTGTTGATCACCACAAAGGCCTTGACCAGCTCGGTGCGTTCCGCGTCTGGCTTGCCGACCACGGCCGCTTCGATCACAGCCGGGTGCTCGACCAAGGCGCTTTCCACGTCGAATGGCCCCACGCGGTAGCCAGAGGTGGTGATCACATCATCACTGCGCCCGACAAAGCTGATACTGCCATCGGGGTTCAACTCCACGGTGTCGCCGCTCAAGTAATACTTGCCGACAAAGGCCTTGGTCTTGACCCCTTCGTAGCCGGCGAACCAGCACATGGGTGACTGCTCGCGGTCGATGGCAAGGATGCCGGGCTGGCCGGCGGGTAGTTCCTGATGATTGTCGTCCAGCACCACAATGCGGTGCCCCGGCGAGGCAAAGCCGGCCGAGCCGACATGCACCGGGTGTTCCAAGCCATGGTGGTTGCACAGGACCATGCCCAGCTCGGTCTGACCATAGTGGTCGTGGATGGTCACGCCCAGGTTATCGGCGAACCAGCGGATCACTTCCGGGTTCAGCGGCTCGCCGGCGCTGCTGACAATGCGCAGCCGGCCCTTGATCGAGCGCGCGAACTGCTCGCCACCGGCGATCAGCAGGCGGTAGGCCGTGGGCGAACCGGTCAGGTTGGTGATCCCGTATTTATTGATGACCCGGCAGGTGCTTTCCAGGGTGAACGGACCATCGTAGAAGGTGATCGGATGGCCCATGGACAGCGGCCCGGTCACGCCGAAGTAAATGCCGTAGGCCCAACCCGGATCGGCGACGTTCCAGAACGCGTCTTCGGGGCGCAGGTCCACGGCGTCGCGGGTGTAGCTCTGGAACGCGACCAGGGCCTTGAGCGGCACGGCCAGGGCTTTCGAGGGGCCGGTGGTGCCGGAGGTGAACATCAGCAGGAAGGGATCATCGGCGCCCAGCAGGACCGGCTCGCACACATTGGAATAGTTGGGCAACTCGGCCCAGAAGCTGAAATCGCCACGCACAATGCCTTCGCCCTTGGCACCGGCCACGGTGACGATGGTCGGGCAGTCGGCGACCTCGGCCAGCTTGCTGCGGTTGACCGCGTCGGTCACCACCAGCGCCGCGCCGGAGCTGTTAAGGCGATGCTCGATGGCCTTGGGGCCAAAGGCCGTGAACAGCGGTTGATAGACCGCGCCAATGCGCCAGGTGGCGAGCACCGTCACCAGCAATTCGGCGGTGCGTGGTAACAGGCCGGCCACCTTGTCACCACGCTTGACGCCCTGGGCCAGGAAAAAATTGGCCAAACGTGCCGCCTGGTCCTGCAATTGGCTGAAGGTGACGGTGGCGCTGCCGCCATCCTTGCCCTCCCAGAACAACGCGATGCGCCCCGGCAGCGCGTGCCGGTCGCAGCATTCGACGCAGGCGTTGAGGCCTTGCAGGTGCCCGGCCAGTGCGGCCTCGACGGTTTGCTGGTAGTTGAACTGGGTGGTCGCAGCCAAATAATCGCGCATCGTGGCAAATCCCTCGGTCTTTTGTTGTTTTGGGGGGCGTGCTTTTGCAGGGTGAAGCTGCGCAAATAGTGGCGCCAGAGCCGCGCACGGACAATGGTCAAAGCTTTCAATGTGGCTGACTGGTTTGGCCAATAACGCTTTAGAACAAACGGTTGTGTCATAGAGGCCAACAATCGCCCGGTCAACGCAAGCGATTGGACGCCCCGCCCGCCAGCTTCTAATCTGAGGGCCTGCGCCACCGAAGAAGCCCCTCGATGATTGTTCGCCCCAAACCCAACCTGTTCGCCATCCTGTTCTCCCTCAAGGGCTCGATTGCCAAGCGCATTGCCCTGCGCAGCCTGCTGGTCACGCTGCTGGCCTCGGTGATCGTGCTGGTGGAAACCCTGCACCCGGCCTATTTCTCCAAGGTCAACGCCACGCCGTTCACCCTGCTGGGGCTGTCGCTGTCGATTTTCATGAGTTTTCGCAACAACGCCTGCTACGACCGCTGGTGGGAAGGCCGCAAGCAATTGGGGCAGATGGTCATTGAAGTCCGCTCGCTGATCCGCGAAAGCCACCTCTTCACCCTGCCCGGCGAGCGTGAAGGGCTGTTGCGCGGCCTGTGCGGTTTTGCCCATGGCCTGGTGGCGCGCCTGCGCCTGGAAGACGAGGCCCGGGCCATCCAGCCGTGGATCAGCGTGGAGCCCAGCCACCCGAACCTGCCTGACCGGATCCTGCAAACCCTCGGTGCCCACTGCTCGGACGCCGCGCAACAGGGGCGGATCAGCGACTGGCGCTACACCCAGCTGGAAACCCGCCTGGTGGGCCTGAGCCAGGTGCAGGCCGCGTGCGAGCGGATCAAGAGCACGCCGCTGCCCTTCCCCTACACCTTGCTGCTGCACCGCACCATCTATCTGTTCTGCATCCTGCTGCCGTTTGCCATGGCCGAGCCCCTGGGCTGGCTGACGCCGATTTTCACCGCCATTGTCAGCTACACCTTCTTTGGCCTGGATGAAATCGGCGACGACCTAGAAGACCCCTTTGGCTTCGACGAAAACGACCTGCCGTGCAATGCCATCGTGCGCAGCCTGGAACGGGAGATCCTCGCGGCCCTCGGCGAAACCGCCCTGCCCGCGCCGTTGGCGCCGGTGGACTACGTGCTGACGTGACACAGGTTTGACACTCGCCGGTGTCTGACCGAAGCTGATCACTTTGCACTAGCTGCCCAGCTTTCGGACGCCTGCATGTCAAAGTCACGCCGTTACGCGATCATCGGCCTGAGCGCCCTGTTATTGGTTGTACTGATTTTTTGGTATTTCTCCCGCACCCCCAGCGTGTCCGTGCCGCCGGCGATTGCCCACGGTTACTCCAAGGCCCTGAAACAGGCGCATAACGGCGAACCTGGCGCCGCGCGCGTGCTGTATCAGCAACTGGGCCGGCCGGACCTGTCCGATGTGCGCCGCGCCGCCCTGCATGGCGAGCTGCCCAACTACCCCAGCCCCCAGGCCTTGAAGCTGGCGGACAAGGACTTGAGCCACCCATCGCCGCGGGTGCGCCAGGCGGCCATTGCCAGCATTGTTGGCCTGGTGCCCAGCGGCCAGCGCACCCTGTTGCTGGGCCCCCTGCTCGACGATGACGAGCAAAGTGTACGGTTTGCCGCGGCCAACGCCCTGCTGGGCCTGTCGCCCGACACCCTGGGCCTGTACTTCGGCCCCTTGCAGTTGGTGCTGGATGAATATGCGAAGTACCTCAAGGCCCAGCCCGAAAGCCCCGAAGGCTGGATCCAGCTGGCCCGCCTGTACATCCACAGCGCCCTGCTGCCCGAGGCGCAACATGCCCTGGAACAGGCCTTGCGCCTGGACCCGGAAAACCTCCCGGCCGTGGTAGCGCGCATCGAGCTGCTGGACAAACAGGGCAAGGTCGATGACTCGCGCCAGGTGCTGGCCACCCAGTTGCAGGCCCACCCCGAGTCGGCCTACCTGCAACATGCCCTGGGCATGTGGCTGCTGCACCATGGTGAGCGCGAATACGCCCTGCTGGGCCTGTCCAAGGCCGTGGAGCTGGAACCCGACAACCAGGATTACCGCTACGACCTGGCCACCACCCTGCATGACCAGGAAGAACTGGAAGCCGCCCAGCGCCAGTTGGAAGAAATCGTCCAGCGCCATCCCGCCAACCGCAAGGCGCGGGTCCTGCTGATCAACTATTGGAAGGAAAGCGGCCAGTTGCAGAACGTCCAGGTGTTGTTGGCCCAGTTGGAACAGCAAAACCCGGACGATCCCGCCCTGCAGCAGGGCCTGTGAACCGCGCCAGCCCTTGCACACTGTGCGCTGGATTACACAATTGCCATAAAACGTTGAACCGCCCCACAGCCCAACGGTCAAGTGAATAGGGCGCGCCTTTACCCGGCGCGCCCCTCAACTTATACGTGACCCGAGGGCACTTCTTGTCTACATCCAAAGAGCTGTTCACAGCAAAGGCGGCCACCGGTATCGAAGGTCTTGACGACATTCTTTGCGGGGGCCTCTCGCGTAGCCATCTGTTCCTGCTCGAAGGCGAGCCCGGCACCGGCAAGACCACCGTGGCCCTGCACTTTCTCCAGGCCGGGTCCAAGGCCGGGGAACGATCGCTGTATATCACCCTGTCGGAAACCGAGCGCGAACTGCGCCAGGGCGCCAAGTCCCACGGTTGGGACCTGGATGAGCATATCCATATCTTTGAACTGACCCCGCCGGAAAGCCTGCTCAATGCCGAGCACCAGCAAAGCCTGCTGTACTCCTCCGACCTGGAACTGGGCGAAGCGACCCGGCAGATCTTCGAGGTGGTGGAACGGGTCAAGCCGACCCGCGTGGTGATCGACAGCCTCTCGGAGATCCGCCTGCTGGCGCAAAGCTCGTTGCGCTATCGAAGGCAGATCCTGGCGATCAAGCACTACTTCGTGCGCTACGACGCCACCGTGCTGCTGCTGGACGACCTGACCACCGAATCCCTGGATAAAACCGTGCACAGCGTGGCCCACGGAGTGATCCGCCTGGAAGAACTGACCCCCAACTACGGCGCGGAACGGCGCCGGGTCCGGGTGGTGAAGTACCGTGGCCAGAAGTATCGCGGTGGCTTCCACGACTTCACCATCATGGAGGACGGCGTGCATGTGTTCCCGCGCCTGGTGGCGGCCGAGCATCGCGGCGGCTACAAACGCCAGACCCTGACCAGCGGCATTCGCGAGATGGATGCGCTGCTCGGTGGCGGTATCGAGACCGGTTCCAGCACCCTGATCCTCGGCCCGGCAGGCACCGGCAAGTCGTTGATCTCGATGATCTTCGCCGCCGCAGCAGTGGCCCGTGGCGAAAAAGCCGCGCTGTTTATCTTCGATGAAGAACTGGGCCTGCTGTTCGACCGCATGAAAAACATGGGCATCGACCTGGCCGCCCTGCAAGCCACCGGCAACCTGTTGATCGAGCAGGTAGACGCCGCCGAGCTGTCGCCCGGCGAGTTTTCCCACCGGGTACGGCGCTGCGTCGATGAACGCCAGATCAAGACCGTGGTCATCGACAGCATCAACGGTTACCAGGCGGCCATGCCTGAAGAAAACGCCCTGGTGCTGCATATGCACGAGCTGTTGCTGTACCTCAACCGCCGGGGCGCAGCGACCTTCATGACCGTGGCCCAGCACGGCCTGGTGGGCGACATGCAAGCGCCGGTGGATATCACCTACCTGGCCGACACCGTGATCCTGCTGCGCTACTTCGAGGCCCTGGGCAAGGTGCGGCGGGCCATTTCCATCATCAAGAAACGTACCGGCAGCCATGAATCGACCATTCGCGAATACCGCATCGCCAGCCGTGGCATGACCATCGGCGAACCCCTCGAAGCCTTCCAGGGCGTGCTGCGCGGGGTGCCCACCTACATGGGCGCCGGCAACCCGCTGCTCAAGGATGAAAGCCTGTGATGAGTAGCCTGCCGGCCGTCTCCGAGCGCGCGATCATTCTCGCGCCCCTGGGGCGGGACAGCTCACTGGCCTTGATGATGCTCAACGAGGCAGGTTTCAGCGGGATTGCCACCCCCAACCTGTCAATGCTCTGCAACGAACTGGAACAGGGCGCGGGCCTTTTGATCATCGCCGCCGAAGCGTTGCACGGGGTCGGGTTGGAGCCGCTGCTGGACTATCTGCACCAGCAGCCGGCCTGGTCGGACCTGCCCATCGTGCTGCTGACCCACCATGGTGGCAATGAACAGAACGCGTCTTCACACCTGAGCGCCCGGCTGGGCAACATCACCTTGCTGGAGCGGCCGTTCCACCCGGTGACCCTGATCAGCCTGGTGACCACCGCCCTGCGCGGGCGCCGACGCCAGTACGAAGCCCGCGACCGCCTGATTGACCTGAGCCAAAGCGAACTGCGCCTGCAACGCACCCTGGAAACCCTTGAGCAGCAAGTCGAAGAGCGCACCGCGCAATTGCGCAGCAACGAAGAAGCCTTGCGCCAGTCGCAGAAAATGGAAGCCGTCGGCCAATTGACCGGCGGCATCGCCCATGACTTCAACAACATGCTCACGGGCATTATCGGCAGCCTGGAACTGCTGCGCCGGCGCCTGGCCCGGGGCCGCCTGGATGACCTCGACAGCCTGATCGACCTTGGCGTGACCTCGGCCAACCGCGCTGCCGGCCTGACCCACCGCCTGCTGGCGTTTTCCCGCCGCCAATCGCTGGACTCCAAACCGGTGGAGATCAACCAGTTGGTAGCGTCCATGGGCGAACTGCTGCAACGCAGCCTCAACGAAAGCAGCGTGCTGGAGATGCAACTGAGCGCGCCGCTGTGGACCGCCGAAGCCGACCCCAATCAGCTGGAAAGCGCCCTGCTCAACCTGGCCCTGAATGCCCGGGATGCCATGCCCGACGGCGGGCGGCTGGTGATCGAAACCCGCAACCGCCACCTGGACAACGTGTTTACCGCGGCCTACGGCACCCTGACCCCGGGCGACTACGTGGAGCTGAGCGTCAGCGACACCGGCTGCGGCATGCCGGACACCGTGATCAGCCGGGCCTTCGACCCGTTTTTCACCACCAAGCCCATCGGCCAGGGCACCGGCCTGGGCTTGTCGATGATCTACGGCTTCGCCCGCCAGTCCCATGGCCATGTGACCATCCACAGCGAGGTCGGCAAAGGCACCACGGTGAGCCTGTTCCTGCCAAGGTTTGTCGGTGAAGTCACCGCCGAGGCGCCCCTGGACCCGGCCCTGTTGCCCTTTGCCAATGCCGGAGAGACCGTGCTGATCGTCGAGGACGACCCGGCGGTGCGGGTGCTGGTGAGCCAGGTGCTGAGTGAATTGGGCTATGCCTTTGTCGAAGCTTCGGATGCCGGCAGCGCCTTGCCGATCATCGAGTCCTGCCAGCGCATTGATCTACTGATCAGTGATGTGGGGTTGCCGGGGATGAACGGGCGGCAATTGGCGGAAATCGGCCGGCAGATACGCCCGGACTTGAAAGTGCTGTTTATTACCGGGTATGCCGAGCATGCGGCCGTGCGCGGCGGGTTCCTGGATCCGGGAATGCAGTTGATCACCAAGCCGTTTACCTTCGACCTGTTGACGGCGAAGGTGCGGGAGATGATTGGGGCCTGACGCCTATAAAACGTGCGGGGCACTTCCCGAAAAATGCTCCCGCGTCGCGGCACCGTCAGCGCATCCTGGCGCGAACTTGAAAGCTCAGGCCAATAGCCGCTGGATATGCTCCTGCAGCGTATCCAGATCAAACGGCTTGGCCAGGATCGGTGCATTGCGCGTGATCGGGCTGTTGCAGTCGAGGATCTCCTGGGGATAACCGCTGATAAAGATCACCTTCAACTCTGGGCGCAATTTGATCGCCGGCTCGGCGATCTGCACCCCGGAAATCCCGCCAGGCAGGCGATAGTCAGTCACCATCAGGTCCAGGTGCGGCTTGGAGGCAAGGATTTCAAAGGCCTGCTCGCCGTCAATGGCCTTGAGAACCCGATACCCAAGGCCCGACAGGTATTCGCCCAGCACGAACATGATCGACTCGTCATCCTCGACGATCAGTACAACATCTTGTGCATCTTCACTCATGGGAAGCCTTTGTCCGGTCAATTGCTGCTGATACGACCATGGGGTCACGCAGAGGTTGCGTCAGTGTGACGATTGGTTTCACGCCCCGGCCCCCAAGGGCAGGCACACGCGGAACAATGCGCCCTCGCCTATCCGGCTCTGGACTTCAATTGTGCCGCCATGGGCCGCAACGATCTGCTCGGAAATAAACAGCCCCAGGCCCAGCCCTGCCACGGCATGGTTGGCGGACACGCGCTCGAACTGCTGGAAAATCCGCTTCTGGTTGTCTTCGCTGATACCGATCCCGCGATCCTGCACTTCCACCCTGGCCTCGCCATGTTCGGCGTATACCCGCACCGCCACCGGGCTCTTGGCGCCATAGCGCAGGGCGTTGGTCAGCAGGTTGGACACCACCTGTTCAATGCGGAACTCGTCCCACTTGCCCTCCACCGGCTGTGGCGCATCCAGTTGCACCGACGACTCGGCCGCCGCCACTTGCGGGGCAAAGTTCTCCAGCAGGTTGCGCACCAACTGCGCCAGGTCGAACTGCCCCGGGCGGATCGACAGCTTGCCGGTGCGGATCCGCGACACATCCAGCATGTCTTCGATCAGGCGGATCAGGCTCTGGATCTGCCGCTCATCGCGGTCGACCATGGCGTGCATCTTGTCCAGGGTGAACGCTGCCGCGTTGTCCCGGGCCAGGTGCATCTTGCGCAGCTGGGTCTCCAGGATCAGGCCGTTGAGGGGGGTGCGCACTTCGTGGGCAACGATCGACATAAAGTCATCGCGCATGCGCACCGCCTGCTCCAGTTCCGCCTGGGTCGCCTGCAGGCGGTTGAGCAACAGTTCCTGCTCGCGGCGACTGTGTTCCAGGGCTTCGACCTGCAGCTTCATGGCCTTGCTCTGGCGATACAGGTCGACGAACACATTGACCTTGCTCTTGACCGCATGGATATCCAGCGGCTTGTGCAGGAAGTCCACGGCGCCGCTCTCGTAGCCCTTGAAGGCGTAGTTGAGCTCACGGCCGGCCGCGCTGACAAACACGATGGGAATATTCTTGGTTTTTTCGGTGCCGCGCATCAGCTCGGCCAGTTCAAAGCCATTCATGCCCGGCATCTGCACGTCGAGAATCGCCATGGCGAATTCGTGCTCCAGCAGCAGCGACAAGGCTTCGTCGGCGCTCAATGCCTTATATACATGGCGGTCCTCGCGCTTGATCAGCGCTTCAAGCGCCAGCAGGTTTTCCGGCAGATCGTCGACGATCAGCAGTTTGGCCTGGATAGTACTCAACATGGGGAAGATTCCAGGGAAGCCAGCAAATCGCCAATGTGGCTCAAAGTGAGAATATGGTCAGGTGTATGCAGCGCCAGGGCCGCCTTGGGCATCACGGCCACCTGGGCCTGTGCCGGGTCCTGGACCACGGTGGTGCCGCCGCGCAGCTTGACCTGGGCCAGGCCGCGTGCGCCGTCCTGGTTGGCGCCGGTCAGCAGGATCGCCAGCAGGTTCGGGCCATAGGTGTCGGCGGCCGACTCGAACAGATAATCAATGGCCGGACGGGAGTGATGCACACGCTCCTCCTGGCTCAGGGACAGGCTGCGGTCATGCTCCACCGACAGGTGGTAACCAGGGCCGGCAAAATACAGGGTGCCAGGCTGGATCATTTCCTTGTCCCGCGCTTCCACCACGGTCATGGCCACACGTCGGCCAAACACTTCGGCCAACTGGCTGCGGCGCTCATCCGGCAGGTGCAGCACGACGATGATCGGCAAACGGAAGCCCGGCGCCAGGCCCCCGAAAATACTCAGCAACGCCTCGACCCCACCGGCGGATGCGCCAACGACAATGGCTTGGACACCCGACACACACGCCGGGCTGGCAGCGGCTTGATTCATGATTTGCGGTAGATCCGTTCTTGCTTGACCAAGGGTTCAAACTGCTTGCTGTAAGCGGAAAAATCCAGGGTTTCCTTACTGCCCAGCACCAGGAAGCCGCGATGGCACAGCGACTCGTGGAACAGTCCAAATGCGCGATCCTGCAATTTTTTATTGAAGTAAATCAGTACATTACGACATGAAATTAATTGAGTTTCTGAGAATACACTATCGGTCGCCAGGCTGTGATCGGCGAACGTGACGTTCTCGCGCAGGGTCTTGTCGAAGATCGCGTAATCGTAGGCTGCGGTGTAGTAGTCGGCAAACGAACGCTGCCCCCCGGCCTGCTGGTAGTTGTGGGTGTACGCACGCACGTTCTCCAGGGAAAAGATCCCCTGCTTGGCCTTCTCCAGGGAGTTGGGGTTGATATCGGTGGCGTAGATGATCGTGCGCTCCAGCAAGCCCTCCTCCCGTAGCAGGATGGCCATGGAGTACACCTCTTCCCCGGTGCTGCAACCGGCGATCCAGATCTTGATCGACGGGTAGGTCTTGAGCAGCGGCACCACTTCCTGGCGAATCGCCAAAAAGTGCGACGGGTCGCGAAACATCTCGCTGACCGGAATGGTCAGGAACTGCAACAACTGCATAAACGCCGTGGGATCGTGCAGCACCCGCTCCTGCAAGGCCGAAATGGTCTTGCAGTCGAACTGGCGCAAGGCATGGGCCACACGGCGCTTGATCGAAGCCCCGGAATAGTCGCGAAAGTCATAGCTGTACTTGAGGTAAATCGCCTCGATCAACAAGCGCAGTTCAATATCAGTACTTCGATCCACTTAGTGTATTTCCACTTAAATGCGTTCCATCTTGGGCAACCACACCCGGATCAGCGAGAACAGCCGGTCCAGGTCAATGGGCTTGGCCAGGTAATCGTTGGAGCCCGCCGCCAGGCAGCGCTCCTGATCGTCCTTCATGGCCTTGGCCGTAACCGCAATGATCGGCAACTTGCGCCAGCGCGGGTCCTGGCGGATCAACGCGGTCGCCTCGTAGCCGTCCATTTCCGGCATCATCACGTCCATCAGCACCAGGTCGATGTCCTCGACTTCATTGAGCCTCTCGATCGCCTCACGGCCGTTACGGCCGATCACCACAATCGCCCCCTTGTGTTCCAGGGCACTGGTGAGGGCAAAGATGTTGCGCACATCGTCGTCCACCAGCAGCACCTTGCGCCCCTCGAAGACCTTGTCGCGGCTGCGGGCGGTCTTGAGCATCTTCTGGCGTTCCTGGGACAGCTGGGATTCGACTTTGTGCAGAAAGAGTGTCACTTCATCCAGCAACCGTTCAGGTGAACGAGCGCCCTTGATGATGATCGAGCGCGAATACTTGCGCAGTTCCGCCTCTTCATCCCGGGTCAGGTTGCGCCCGGTGTAGACGATCACCGGCGGGAACGAGCAGATATCCTCGGTGGCCATGCGCTTGAGCAGCTCATTGCCGAGCATGTCCGGCAGCTTGAGGTCGATGATCATGCAGTCGTACACCGTGCTGCGCAGCAGGTCCAAGGCTTCCTGGGCGAAACCGACGGCGGTGATCTCGATATCATCGTCGCCGATCAGGCGGGCAATGCTGTCGCGCTGCAAGTCGTCGTCTTCCACCAGCAGGATGCGCTTGACCTTCTGCGTCAGCTTGGCCTCCAGGCGGGCAAACACGTCCTTGAGCTCTTCGCGGGTGGTGGGCTTGACCGCATAGCCGATGGCGCCCATGTGCATGGCGGCTTCCACGCGATCCTCGACGGAAATCACATGCACCGGGATATGCCGGGTCTCGGCGTGCTCCTTGAGGCGCTGCAATACGGTAAGCCCGGAGTGGTCCGGCAGGCGCATGTCCAGCAGGATCGCGTCGGGCAGGTACTGTTCGGCCAGGGTGTAGCCCTCGTCCGCGCCATGGGCCACCAGGCAGTGGTAACCCAGTTCATGGGCCAGGTCGAAGAGGATACGCGCAAAGTTCGGCTCGTCTTCCACCACCAGGATGCAACGGGTGGCGAACGGTGCCTGCTCGCGGTCGTCGGCAAAGCGCGGGATCAATGCGGCATCCGCCACCGGCAACGGCGAGACCTTCACCGGCGCCACGGGGGCCGGGGCCGCCACCACGGCCCGTGGATGCTCGACCGCCGGCGCGTCTTCATCACGCTCCACGTACTGCTCCGGCAGCACCAGGGTAAAGAGACTGCCCTGGCCCGGCTCACTGGTGACGCTGATGTAGCCGCCCAACAACGTGGCCAAGTCGCGGGAAATCGACAGGCCCAGGCCCGTACCGCCATAGCGGCGGTTGGTGGTGCCATCGGCCTGGCGGAAGGCCTCGAAGATGCTTTCTTGCTGGTCGGGCGCGATACCGATCCCGGAGTCGCGCACGGTAAAGGCAATGCCCTCCCCCGGCTGGCGGGAAATGGTCAGGCTGACCTGGCCCTTCTCGGTGAACTTGACGGCGTTGGACAGCAGGTTCTTGAGGATCTGCTCCAGGCGCTGGCGGTCGGTGAACAGCATCAGCGGCGCGCCGGCCTGCACCTCCACCTGGAAGCCCAGCTTGCGGTCGCTGGCCAACGGCTCGAACATGGCGCGCAAGCCCTCGGCCAGGCGCGCCACGCTGGTGTTCTCGGGGCGCATATCGAGCTTGCCGGCCTCGACCTTGGCGATATCCAGGATGTCATTGATCAGGTTGAGCAGATCGTTGCCCGCCGAATAGATCGACTCGGCAAACTTGACCTGTTCGGCGCTGAGGTTTTCCTCGGCGTTCTCCGCCAGCAACTTGGCCAGGATCAGCGAACTGTTGAGCGGCGTGCGCAGCTCGTGGGACATGTTGGCGAGGAATTCGGACTTGTACTTGCTGGAGCGCTGCAACTCATCGGCGCGGTCCTCCAGCTCGACCTGCACGCGGTTGAGTTCGACGTTCTTGCGGTCCATGGCGTCGCGCTGGTCGGCGAGGATCTGGGCCTGCTCGGCCAATTGCTCGTTGGTCTGCTCCAGCTCCGCCTGCTGGGTCTCCAGGTGCACCTGGGACTCCTTGAGGATGCGCGACTGTTCTTCCAGCTCCTCGTTGGCGGTCTTGAGCTCTTCCTGTTGCACTTGTAGTTCTTCATTAAGCTGCTGGGTCTCGGCCAGGACTTCCTGCAAGCGCTGGCGATAACGCGCCGCTTCGAAGGACGTGCCGATATTGCCGGCGATCAGCTCCAGCAGTTCCACATCGCGCTCATCCAGGGCGCGCAAGAAGCCCAGCTCGATCACCCCGTTGACCTGGTCGTCGTCACGGGTGGGCACGACCAGTACGCTGCGGGGCGCGCCAGTGCCCAGGCCGGAACTGACCTTGAAGTAGTCCACGGGTACATCATCCAGGCGAATCAAGCGCTGCTGCTGGGCGGCCTGGCCGACAATCCCCTCGTCGCGGTAGATCGCCTGCTCCTGCGCCTCCTGCTCCCGGGAGAAGCCGTACGCGGCCACACGCTTGAGGCCACCGTGCTCTTCGCGCACATACAGCGCAGCCACCACCGACCCCATGTACTGGGCACAGAACTGCAGGATATTGCGCCCCAACAGGTTCAGGGTCAGTTGCCCAAGCACCTGTTCGGCCAGTTCGGTCTGGCCATTGCGCAGCCAGGCCTGCTGTTCCAGGCGCTTGGCAATCTTCATTTGCGAGGCCAGGCTGGCGCTGTAACTGTCGGAAAGGACCAATAGATTCTTTCTGCCGGCATAGGCCAGGAAGCCACTGAGGCCCAGCACAAAAAGCAGGTAAAGCGTCACGCTCAAGACCGTGGTGCGGGTCACGTCTTCATTGCGCTCGAGGCGAAACTGTTGCTCCATCGCAATCGCCTGGTCGAACTCCTTGCGGATCTCGTCGGTCAGGCGCTTGCCACGCCCGGCCTTCACCGCGCCGCGGTAGTCGCCGTTGCTACGCTGCAGATCAATCATCGACTGGGCGTACGTGTTCCACTCCAGCTGCAACGACTCCAGGCGCTTGAGCCGATCCACTTGCTGGGGGTTGTCCGCCACCAACTCACGCAGGCTGCGCAAGTCGGAAATGATCCGCGGCTTGGCCACTTCGTAAGGGTCGAGGAAATGCTCGTCCCCCGTGATCAGGAAACCGCGCATGCCGGTTTCCAGGTCAACCGTCAGCTTCGAGGTTTCATTGAGGTTATTGATCACCCGGTCCGTGTGCTCCACCCACTGGATCACCGACAGCAGGTAGGTGATCAGGCACACGAAGAACACCGCGCTGAGCACACCCACCCCCAGTGGCAAGCCCACGTTGCGGCTCAGGAGTTTGCGGAAACTGTTTTCATCGACTGACGCAACGGGAGTCATGGGCGAGCCTTGGCCAAGTGCGGAAAAACCGGAAGTTTGCCCCAGAATCGTCGCCGAAGGCTATGTTTCTGACGTATTTCAACGACACACTCAGGACATTGCCCCTGATTCTCGGCACAATGCCCGCCCCCGTTTGGGGAACTTGCCGAGATCGACGCGACTCACTAGAGGATGGTCTTTCAATTGTTCAAGACCTGTACCTCCACTATCTGGGAACCCTCACTATGTCCGCTGCCTCCACCATCCTTGTAGTCGAAGACGACGCTATCGTGCGCATGTTGATCGTCGATGTGCTCGAAGAACTGGAGTTCAAGGTGCTTGAGGCTGAACATGCCGAAGCGGCGCTGATCTTCTTGCAAGACAGCGCCTGTGGGATCGACCTGATGATGACCGACTGGGGCTTGCCGGGCATGAATGGCAAGGACCTGGCGGAAAAAACCCGCACATTGCGCCCGGCCTTGCCCATCCTGCTTGCCAGTGGCTATGCCGAAAACATCGAACTGCCTGCGGGTGTGCAGATGATTGCCAAGCCGTTCTCCATCGATCAACTGCGCGATAAGGTCAAGACCATGCTGGGGAGCTGATCGCTCCTGCGGCACCCATCCAAAAACCGTGATTCCCCCCACATAAAGTCATTAATTCATCCGAATGACTAGCGAGTCTGAATTTAACTGCTAGGTTCAAACGACAAGTCCTACACGCTTTTCAAATAAGGACCACCGGCAGCCTTCAACAAGCGCTCTCGGGTCAGTGACCAAGGAACTGGGGAGTTGCCATGTCCACGCTACCACGAGCTCCGGCATTGCTGCTGGCCGCTTTACTGTTGCCCGCATTTTCTGCCGAGGCCGATAACGCCGAGACCGCCAACAAGAGTAACAACCCGCTCAACCTGGCACCGGGCGTCAACCTGCAGGATTACTACACCCCCAGGTTGTACGACACCCATGCCCATACCAATGACCTGCTGCTGCGCGGCGCGCTGCCCATTGCTCCCTCGGACTTTATCGGCGTGCCGCAGTTGCTGCGCGCCACCCTGCCCCTGAGTACCCGGCCCGATCCCCATCGCGGCTACAGCACCGGCATCGGCGACCTGAACCTGTTCGATATCTTCCTGCTCAAGACCGAGGGCGTGCAGTTGGGCATCGGCCCACAACTCACCGCACCCACTGCCGAGCACGACGAACTGGGCACCGGCAAATGGCAGGCCGGCCTGGCGGCCGTGGCCATCGACGCCTCGCCCCGTGGCCTGCTGGGCGCGCTGGTGCAGTACCAGAGCTCGTTCGCCGGCGACCGCGACCGCGCCCATGTGGAAAGCGCGACCCTGCAGCCCTTTATCATCCATAACCTGCCCAAGGGCTGGTACCTGCGCTCCACCGGCACCTGGACCTTCGACCTGAAGAACGACACCCACTACATCCCCATCGGCCTGGGTGCGGGCAAGGCGTGGAAAGCCGGCAGCAATATCCTCAACGCCTATGTCGAGCCCCAGTGGACAGTCGCGCGCAAAGGCGATGGTTTGCCGCAGTTCACCCTGTTCGCCGGGATCAATGTGACTTTCGGAAAATAACCACGGTGTTATGCAGACCCTGATTCACACTGCGGGCTTCAGCCAACTGGCCCTGCGGCCAGTGGGGTAACGCTTTAAAGGAAGGACGCACCCACATGATTGCAAAACCGACACGCCTGCTGTTGGCGAGCCTCTCGATACTGCTGAGTACCGGCGCCTGGGCGGACTTTACCGCCTCCCCCAGCGAAGCCCGGGCCATTGCCAAGGAAGCCTACCTGTATGGCTTCCCGGTGGTGGAAATGTACAAGACCCTCTACACCCAGGCGGTGGACAAGGGCGGCGCCAACTTCAAGGCGCCGTTCAACCACATCGGCAACACCGCCAAGGTGTTCACGCCCAAGGACACGGCCTTTGTCACGCCCAATTCGGACACGCCCTACTCCTTTGTCTGGCTGGACCTGCGCCGCGAGCCAATGGTGCTGACCCTGCCGAAAATCGAGGACAACCGCTATTACTCCGTGCAGTTGATCGACCTCTACACCCAGAACTTCGCCTACCTGGGCACCCGCAGCACCGGCAACAACGGCGGGCACTACATGGTCGCAGGGCCCGACTGGAAGGGTCAGCAACCGCTGGATGTGGACCGCGTGGTCTACAGCGAAAGCAACATTGCCTACGCCCTGTATCGCACCCAGTTGTTCGATGACAAGGACCTGGCCAAGGTCAAGCAGATCCAGGCCGGCTACAAGGTCCAGCCCCTGAGCGGCTACGTCAAACAGGCCGCGCCGGCCAAGGTGCCGAAGATCGAGTGGCCCAAGCCGGTCGCCGAGATGAGCGACAGCCCGCAGTTGTTCCGCTACCTGAACTTCATGCTGGCCTTCGCCGCCCCCCAGGCCAGTGAAAAAGAGCTGCTGGCACGCTTTGCCAAGATCGGTATCGCCCCTGGCGCGCCGTTCAAGGTCGCCCAGTTGAGCACCGAACAACGCAAGGCCCTGGAAGACGGGATCGCCGACGGCAAGGCCGAGTTTGCCAGGTTCAAGAAAGACAAGATCGACACCCATCAAGTGGCCAGCGGCGACCTGTTCGGCAGCCGCGATCACCTGCAAAACAACTACCTGTACCGCTACGCCGGTGCCGACATGGGGATTTTCGGCAACTCCACCGATGAGGCCGCCTACATGGGCTACTTCGTCGACAGCGAGGGCAAGCCGGCCAACGGCGCCAAGCACAGCTACACCTTGCACTTTGCCAAGGGCCAACTGCCACCCGCCGACGCGTTCTGGTCGCTGACCCTGTACAACGGCAAGAACAAGCTGTTGGTGGAGAACCACAAGAAACGCTACCTGATCAACTCGCGGATGCTGCCCCAGCTCAAGCTCGATGCCGATGGCGGCCTGACGCTCAAGGTCCAGCATCACGAGCCGCCCAAAACCGAACAAAGCAACTGGCTGCCGGCACCACCCGGCCCGTTCTATGCCGTACTGCGCATTTACCTGCCCAAGCCTGAGGTGGGTAACGGCCAGTGGAAACTGCCGGCGCTGACCCCGGTAAAATAATCGACCCGTCTCCCCTGATATCAGGCCGAGACAAGGAGTAGAGCCATGGCTTCACGCAGTCAACTGAGTGCATTCGCCGCCGCCACGCTGGCGCTGGTGCCAGGGATCAGTGTTGCGGACAATGCCAGGGATTGGCAGAACACCCCCACCGACCTGAATATGCTGTTCGGGTATTACAACCGGGTGGATACCAACACGCCCATCGACACTACGCTGCCCCTCGATGGCCTGTCGCTCAACGCCGATGTGTACCTGTTGCGCTACGCGCGCACGTTCGGCATCGACGGGCGCAACAGCGCTCTCCAGCTTATCCAGCCTTATGCCGATGTGTCGGCGTCCTTCGACAACGCACGCTTCTTCGATGGCACCAAACACAACGGCGGCATGGGCGATGCCCAGGTGGTGTTCGCCCATAACATCTTCGGCGGCCCGGCCCTCACGGCCGAGGAGTTCGCCAGTTGGCAACCCGAGACCTTCCTGACCGGCGCCGTATGGCTCACCGTGCCCACCGGCGACTATGACAAGGACCGCGTAATCAACATCGGCGCCAACCGCTGGGTGGTCAAGCCGGAACTGGGCTTCGGCACACCGTTCGGCCCCACGTGGCTGGAGATCAATACCTGGGTCTCGCTGTTTGGCGACAACGACGAGTACCACGGCAACAGCAAGCTGGAACAAAAACCGCTGTATGCCATCGAGGGTCACTACAGCTACACCATCAACCGCGCCCTCTGGGCGTCGCTGGATGCCACCTACAGCCGGGGCGGCGAAAGCAAGATCGACGGCATCTGGCAGGACAACAAACAGGAAAACGGCCTGCTGGGGGCGAGCCTGGGCTTTATGCTCACGCCGCAATTCGGTGGGCTGCTGGCCTATTCCGACACCATCGCCGAACGCCGCGGTTCGCCCGACGTGAACACCTGGACCTTGCGTATGCAATACGTCTGGTAGTTGCTTTTTCAGGTGTCGGTCATCGCCAATGGCGTGGTCGCCGCCCCAGGTGCTCCTTTGCCTCAAGGACGATTGTGATGACAGCACTCAACGATCTAAACGCCCTGCAAGCGAGCATCGCCGAAAGCGTGCTGGGCCAGGCCCCGGTTATCCGGCAGATCCTCCTGGGCCTGCTGGCCAACGGGCACTTGCTGCTGGAAAGCCTGCCCGGGCTGGCCAAGACCCGCACGGTCAAGGCCCTGGCCAGGCACCTGGACGCGAAGATGAGCCGGATTCAGTTCACCCCCGACCTGCTGCCGTCGGACATTACCGGCGCCGAGGTGCTGCACCAGGTAAACGGGCAGAACCAGATCCGCTTCCAGCCCGGCCCCTTGTTCGGCAACCTGATCCTCGCCGATGAAATCAACCGCGCCCCGGCCAAGGTCCAGGCCGCCCTGCTCGAAGCCATGGAAGAGCGGCAAATCACCGTGGCCGGCGCCAGCCACCCGCTGCCCGAGCTGTTTATCGTGGTCGCCACCCAGAACCCCATCGAACAGGAAGGCACCTACCCGCTGCCCGAAGCACAGATGGACCGCTTCGTGATGAAAATCCTCCTCGACTACCCCAGCGCCGACGATGAAAGCCAGGTGCTGCGCTTGCTGCGGGCCGAAGAACAGGCAGGCGACGCCCCTGTCACTCAGGGCTTCAACCTGGCCCAAGAAGTGATCTTCGCCGCCCGCCGGGAAGTCAGCGCCGTGCAGGTCGCGCCGGCCATCGACCGCTACCTGATCGACCTGATCAACGCCACCCGCCATCCCGGCGACTACGACCCGGACCTGGCGCGCTGGATCAGCCTGGGTGCCAGCCCCCGTGGCGGCATCGGCCTGGACCGTTGCGCACGTGCCGACGCCTGGTTGCAGGGCCAGGCCTTCGTGACCCCGGCCAATGTGCAAGCGGTGCTGCACCCGGTACTGCGCCACCGCCTGCAACTGAGCTACGACGCGGTGGCCGATGGGGTCAGTGCCGATCAGGTGCTCGACCGCCTGCTGGCCAAAGTAGCGATCCCGGCATGAACGCCGACGGCCTGGCCTACGTGGCCCTCGGGCAGTTGATGGCCCTGCAGTTCCAGGCACGGGGCTTGAGCTTTGTGGCGCGCCAACCCCGGGGCAGCCTCCTGGCGGGCAACCATGCCTCACGCCTGCGCGGACGCGGCCTGAACTTCGACGAGCTGCGGCGCTATCAGCCCGGCGACGACCTGCGCCACCTTGACTGGCGCGCCTCGCTGCGCACCGGCAAGCCGGTGGTGCGCGCCTTTACCGAAGAGCGCGACCGCCCGGCCTTGATCGTGGTCGATCAGCGCATGTCGATGTTCTTTGGCTCGGTACGCAGCTTCAAATCGGCGCTCGCCGCCGAACTGGCCGCGCTGGCCGCGTGGATGGTGTTCAATGCCGGCGACCGGGTCGGCGGCGTGGTGTTCAGCGATGAGCGCATCGACGCTGTAGCCCCGTTGCGCAGTCGCCAGCGGGTCGAGACCCTGTGCAGCCGCATCGTGCAACACAACCAGGCGCTCAACGCGCGCAACCCCGACCATGAAGGCGACGGGCAACTGGACAAGGTCTTGCAGCAGTGCCTGGCCCTGGCCGGGCATGACCATTTGATCTGCCTTGTCAGCGACTTTGCCGGCGCCGGGCCGCGCACCCTGCAACTGCTGCGCCAGCTGTCGGCCCATAACGATGTGCTCGCCCTGCAGGTCTACGATCCGCTGGCCCTCAACGTGCCCACACGCGGGCAACTGCGCGTGACCCAGGGCCAGTTGCAAGTGGAATTGGCCGTGCACAAACAACAGGTGCGCCAACCCCTGGGGGACTTTCTCGGTGGGCGCCTCAAGGATGTCGCCAGCCTGTTGCGGCGCAGCCAGGTGCCCGTGCTGATGTTCAGCAGCGCCCTGCCCGCCGCCGAGCAATTGCGCGCCGAACTGGGCAGGCGCCGTTGAACACCCAGGTGCCGAGCATCGAACAGCTGCAAGAGCTGGGCTTGCCCGCGCCCGTCAGCTACTGGCCGCAGACCTGGGGCTGGTGGCTGCTGCTCGGGCTGCTGGTCCTCGGCCTGCTGGTGTGGGCGGCCAGGGCCTGGCTGGCGTGGCGGCGCAATGCCTATCGCCGTGAGGCCCTGGCGCGCCTGGAGGCGCTGGAGGATCTACGGGAGCTGCCGGTATTGCTCAAGCGCGTGGCGCTGTCGATGCCCCTTACCCCCGAGGAACGGCAGCGCGTGCCGACCTTGAGTGGCGCCGACTGGCAAGCCTTCCTGCAACGCCATGGCGCTGCGCCGGTGCCGGCCGACCTTAGCCGGCAACTGGCCGAGCTGGCTTATGCCCCGGCCGACGCGCTGTCCGCCGAACAGCGCACCCGCCTGCTGGCCCACTGCCGAACCTGGGTGGAGGGGCATCATGTGGCAGCTTGATTACCCCTGGTGGTTGCTCCTGCTGCCCTTGCCCTGGCTGGCCTGGCATTACCTGCCCGCCTACCGCGAGGCCCGCAGCGCGGTGCGGGTGCCGTTTTTTGCCGGTATGAGCCGGGCGGTAGGCCAGGCCCCGGCAGGCAGCGACAGCCGCAGCAATCACCGGCAACTGCTGCTCAACCTGCTGGTCTGGGCCCTTCTGGTGCTGGCCGTGGCCCGCCCGGTGTGGGTGGAAAAACCCATCGAACGCCAACAGCCGGTGCGCGACCTGATGCTGGCCATCGATATTTCCCAATCCATGCAGACCCAGGACTTCACCGATGCCAACGGCCAGAAGACCGACCGCCTGGCCGCGGTCAAACAGGTGGTGCAGGGGTTTATCCAACGGCGCAAGGATGACCGCCTGGGCCTGATCCTGTTCGGCAGCGGCGCCTATCCCCAGGCCCCGCTGACCCTGGACCATGCCAGCCTGGCGCTGCTGCTCGATGACAGCGGCATCGGCATGGCCGGCCCCAACACCGCGATTGGCGATGCCATCGGCCTGAGCCTGAAGCTGCTGGACGCGGCCCACGAGCAGGAAAAAGTGCTGATCCTGCTCACCGACGGCAACGACACCAGCAGTGCGATCACCCCGGACCACGCCGCCAGCATGGCCGCGGCCAAAGGCGTAGTGATCCATACCATCGGCATTGGCGACCCCGGTGCGTCGGGCGAAGCCAAGGTCAACCTGGGCGCCTTGCAGCAGATTGCCCAGGCCACCGGCGGACGCTATTGGCGCGCAGAAAACCGCGACACCCTGGAACAGGTCTACACCACCCTCGACCAGCTCACGCCCCATCAAGTGCAGACCTTGAGCCACCAGCCCAAGCGCGATCTGTTCTGGCTGCCGTTGACTGCCGCCCTGGGCCTGTTCGCCGTGTATCACCTGATCGCCGCCGCCTGGTCGTACCGTCCCCAACGGGAGGTGCCCGATGGCGTTCAACCTCAATGACTTGCACTTCCTGCGCCCGGCCTGGCTGTTGCTGGCGCTGGTCGGCGTGCTGCTGCCCCTGCTCTGGCGGCGCAACCGCGACCTGCAACGCCGCCTGCGCGGCACTATCGCCCCGCACCTGTTGCCGCACCTGCTGCTCACGCCCAGCGATCCCCAGCGCCTGCGCCCGGTGCATCTGGCCAGTGCGTTGCTAGTGCTCGGCGCCCTCGCCGCTGCCGGGCCGACCTGGGAGCAGGATCGGCCGGACTTCCTGGAAAACCGTGCGCCGTTGATCATTGCCCTCGACCTGTCCCCGTCCATGGACAACATCGACGTGCCGCCCACCCGCCTGGAAGCGGCCAAGCACAAGGTGCATGACCTGGTTGCGCGGCGCAAAGGCGCAAGAACCGCACTGATCGTGTACGCCGGCAGCGCGCACCTGGTGTTGCCGCCCACCGATGACCCGGCATTGCTGGACAGCTTTATCCAGGCCCTCGGCAGTGACCTGATCACCCGGCCAGGCAAGGATGTGGCCGGGGTGATCGAGCAAGCCAGGCGCCTGCTGGACGCGGAAAAGTCGCCGGGCACCCTACTGCTGCTCAGCGACGGCGCCGACCTCACCCAACTGCCCCGGCTCAAGCCCCTCTTGGCCGACAGCCCGCTGCAAGTGCTGGTACTGGCGGTAGGCAGCAACCCCGGTAGTTTTGACGCGCCCGCCCTCAAGCAACTGGCTGGCGCCACCGACGCGCCGCTGGGCAGCCTGACCCTCAATGACGACGATCTGGACTGGGTGCAATTGCATGCCCAACAGCACTTCCAGGCGAGCGATGAACAACAGCGCGCCCTGCAATGGCAAGACGCTGGCTACTGGCTGTGCTGGCCACTATTGCTGGTGGCGCTGTTGGGCGTGCGCCGCGGCTGGAGCCTGAACTGGGCCGCCGTGGTGATGCTGGGCCTGTTCCTGCAACCGGCGCAGGTTAAGGCCAATGGGTTGGTCGATGCGTTTCTCAGCACCGATCAACAAGGGCGCTGGGCCTTCGAGCACCACCACTACCCCGCCGCCGCCCGCCTGTTTATCGACCCGTACTGGAAGGGCATCGCCGCCTATAACGCTGCCGACTATGACCTGGCCCTGGCCACTTTCGCCCAACTCGACAGCGCGCAGGCGGCGTTCTACCTGGGCAATATCCAGGTGCGTCGCTTCAAGTTCGACCAGGCCATCAGCGCCTACCAGCAAGCCTTGCAGCGCCAGCCACAGTTCCCCGAGGCCCGCGCCAACCTGGCCTTGGCCATGGCCCTGAAACAAGACACCGAAAGCGCCGCCGCCAACGCGCCCGAGGTCAAGCCCGATGCGATCCAGTTCGACAAGACGCCCGGCAAGGGCCAAACCAAGGCGGTGCAGACCGAACAGGCCAGCAATGACGCCCTGTGGTTGCAGAACCTGAGCACCTCGCCGGCCAACTTCCTGCGGCGCAAATTCAGCCTGCAAGACCAGGGGGGTGCCCATGAATAAGCATGCCCTGCTCTGCCTGCTGTTCTGCGCGCCGCTGTGGGCCGGCGAGCCGCAACTCAAGGTGCTGGTGCAACTGCTACCGGGCCCGGCGGTGCGGGTGGGCGAGCAGGCACAGTTGCAGGTGGATGTACTGACCGACACCTGGTTCACCGCCGCCGTCAGCCTGCCCGCCCTGCAACTGCCGGGGGCGCGGGTCGAGGCGCCGGGGGGCGAGGCCGAGCACCTGACCCAGGTGATCGACGGCCAGACCTTCTATGGCATGCGCTATCGCTACCGCATCACCCCCAGCGTGGCGCAGGATTTCAGCGTGCCGTCCCTGGCCATCCGCGCGCAGCCCGGCCAGGCCAGCGCGCCCCTGACCGCCCATAGCACGCCACTGGCGTTCAAGGCCACGCGGCCACCCGGTTTTGCCCCCGGTGAACCGTTGCTGGTGGCCGAAGGGCTGCGCCTGAGCCAGAGCCTCAGCACGTCGGCCACACCGTTGAAAGTGGGCGACAGCCTGACCCGCACCCTCACCTTGCAGGCCGACAACACCCCGGCGCTGTCATTGCCGGCGCCGCTGCAGGTGGCGATTGCAGGCTTGCGCGCTTACCCGCAGACGCCCGCCATCGGCAACCTGGACGACGGGCGCGGCACGGTCACTGGCGGCCAGCGCGTGGATCGCTGGGTGTACCGGGTCGAACAGGGCGGCCATTACCAACTGCCGGCCATCCGCGTGAAGTGGTGGGACAGCCGCAACCAGCGCCTGCAAGTGGCGCAACTGCCCGCCATTAGCGTCGAGGCCCTGGCCAGCAGCGACTACCGCCCGACCTTTTCCATCGCCCAGGACCTCAAGGACCTCGGCCAGCACACACGCTGGCAACTGTCCCGGCACGCCCTGGCCTGGAGCGCGACGCTGGTGCTGCTGGCATTGGCCGGCTACCTGGGCCGCCAGTGGTGGCCACGGTTGCTGCCACTGTGGCGACATGCCTGGGCCACAGTGCGCCGGGTCTGTCGTCAACTACGCTTGCAACCACTCAACCCTCGCCGTGAAAAGGATTTCCCATGACCTCTGTGCGCCGCACCCTGCCCCTGCTGCTGGGCCTGAGCTTTGCGGCATTGGCCGCCGACCCATTGCCGTCGTGGCATGAAGGCCCGAGCAAACAGCACATCATGGAATTCGTCCAGGCCGTGACCACCGAAGGCTCAACGGACTACGTCAAACCCGCCGAGCGCATCGCCGTGTTCGACAACGACGGCACCCTGTGGACCGAGCAACCGGCCTACTTCCAAGTGCTGTTCGCCTTCGATGAAATCAAACGCCTGGCGCCCCAGCACCCGCAATGGAAAACCACCCAGCCGTTCCAGGCCGTGCTGGAAAACGACCACCAGGCCCTGGCCCAGAGCGGCATGGACGGCCTGCTGAAAATCATCGGCGCGACCCATACCGGGATCAGCACCGAGACCTTTATCGCCAATGCCAAGGCCTGGCTGACCCAGGCCCGCCATCCCAAAACCGGCAAGCCCTACACCGAGATGATCTACCAGCCGATGCTGGAAATGCTCGACTACCTGCGCAGCCAGCAATTCAAGACCTACATCGTGTCCGGTGGCGATACCGCATTTATGCGGGCCTTTGCCGAAGTGGTCTATGGCGTGCCGCCGGAACAGGTGATCGGCAGCACCTTCGTCACCCGGTTCCAGATCAGCGACGGCACGCCGCAGCTCCTGCGCACGGCCAAGCTGGCCCATAACGACGACGGCCCGGGCAAGCCGGAAAGCATTGATGCGGTGATTGGCCGGCGGCCAATCCTGGCGTTCGGCAACTCCGACGGCGACTTGCAGATGCTGCAATGGACGGCGGCAGGTGCAGGCAAACGTTTTATGGGCCTGGTGCACCACACCGATGCCACCCGCGAGTGGGCCTATGACCGCCACTCCCAGGTCGGGCGCCTGGACAAGGCCCTCGATGAAGCCAGGACAAAGGGTTGGAACGTGGTTGATATGGCGGCCGATTGGCGGCGTATCTACCCGTTCGAGCCGGTTGTGCAAAAGCAGGTGCAGTAAGCAAAGACGTCGCGATGGACTGTAGTAAACGTTGGTCGCAGCAGTGCGACTCAAGCCGATATAGGAGCAGGTCTTATGACTCGCATAGGCAAGTGGCTACCGAAACTGGCCCTGGTGGCGGTTTCAGTGATGGGGGGCGGGGCAACAGCCCTGGCCGCCGAAAAACCGAATATCCTGGTGATATTCGGCGATGACATCGGGCAAACCAATATCAGCGCCTATTCCATGGGCGTGGTGGGCTACAAGACGCCGAACATCGACCGTATCGCCAAGGAAGGCATGATATTCACCGACTATTATGCGGAGAACAGCTGCACCGCCGGGCGCTCATCCTTTATCACCGGCCAGACGCCGTTGCGCACGGGCTTGTCCAAGGTCGGCATCCCCGGTGCAGCGGTGGGCTTGCAGAAACGCGACATCACGATTGCCCAGGCGCTCAAGTCCCTGGGTTACTCCACCGGGCAATTTGGCAAAAACCACCTGGGCGACCGCGATGAGTACCTGCCCACCAACCATGGCTTTGACGAGTTCTTCGGTAACCTGTACCACCTCAATGCCGAAGAGGAACCGGAACGCCCGTACTGGCCCAAGGACGACGCCGCCTTCGTCAAGGCCAACACCCCGCGCGGGGTGATCCACAGCTTTGCCGACGGCAAGATCGAAGACACCGGTGCCTTGACCACCAAGCGCATGGAAACCATCGACGACGAAACCACTGCCGCCGCCCAGGCGTTCATCAAGAAACAGGCCGAGGCCGACAAGCCGTTCTTCGTCTGGATGAACACCACGCGCATGCACGTGTTCACCCACGTACGCGACTCGATGAAGGGCCAGAGCGGCATGCCCGGCAACGAGTACGCCGATGGCATGCTGGAGCACGACGGTGACGTCGGCAAACTCTTGCAGACCCTCGACGACTTGAAAATCGCCGACAACACCATCGTGGTCTACACCTCCGATAACGGGCCGAACCAGTTCTCGTGGCCGGACGCGGCGACCACGCCGTTTCGCAACGAGAAGAACTCCAACTGGGAAGGCGCCTACCGGGTGCCGGCGATCATTCGCTGGCCGGGCAAGATCAAGGGCGGTGAGGTCTCCAACGAGATGGTCTCGGGCATGGACTGGTTCCCGACCCTGCTGGCGGCGGCCGGTGACACCGAGGTCAAGGATAAGCTGCTCAAAGGCTGGGCTCCGGTGGCGGGCGGCGCCAACTTCAAGGTGCACCTGGACGGTTTCAACCAACTGCCGTACCTGACCGGCCAGCAACCCAAGGGCGCACGCAACGAGTTCTACTACTTCAACGATGACGGGGTGCTGGTGTCGATGCGCTTCGACAACTGGAAAGTGGTGTTCTGCGAGCAGCGCCAGCCGGGTGGTTTCCGGGTCTGGAGCGAGCCGTTCGTATGCCTGCGGGTGCCGAAGATCCTCAACTTGCGCATGGACCCGTACGAGCGGGCGGACGTGGTGTCTGACCAGTATTACGACTGGAGCACCAAGAACGTGTACCTGGCGGGCGTCGCGGTGACCAAGTCGGCGGCCTTCCTCGAAACCTTCATCGATTACCCACCCAGCCAGAAACCGGCGAGCTTCAGCATCGACCAGATTCGCGCAGCGGTGGATGCGAAGATTGCCGAGAAAATGAAGGCGGCTCCGGCGCAATAAAAAGTGGGAGCGGGCTTGCCCGCGATGGCAGTGGATCAGCCACCTAATACATTGACTGACACTCCGCTATCGCGGGCAAGCCCTAATGCCAGTCAGTTAAGCCTTTTTGTAGGAGCGAGCTTGCTCGCGAAGAACTTGAGAGCGCCGCGTTTACCTAGCAAACACGCGTTATCGTTGACGTCCTTCGCGAGCAAGCTCGCTCCTACAGAAAGCAGAATCCGCTTAACTGACTGGCATTAGGGCAAGCCCGCTCCCACACAAGCCTGCCCCACACCAAACCCAGTTTTCACCTGGCCTCTTCGCCAGTTCTGCAATGGTTGTTCCCTTTGAACAAGGCAATCTGCAATGTCTTCACGCACAGCCAGCCAACCCCTGGCCCAACTCCAGGCCTCTACCCTTCTGATCCCCGCCCTGCTGCTGTTTATCTCCGGCAGCGCCGCCCTGGTGTACCAGGTGCTCTGGATCAAGCAGCTGTCACTGGTGGTCGGGGTCGAGGTCTATGCCATCACCACCGGGATCAGTGCTTTCTTTGCCGGGCTGGCCCTGGGTAGCTGGCTGTTTGGTCGCTGGGCCGATCGGCTCGCCCGGCCACTGCTGCTGTACGCGGTCTTGGAAATACTGGTCGCCGTGCTCGGGGTCAGCGCCACGCTGGCCCTGGGCATGGCCGCCAGCCCGTTTGCCTGGCTGGAACAACGCATCGGCCTGTTGGCCTGGCTCCTGCCCTTCGCCCTGGTGGGCCTGCCTGCGCTGTTGATGGGCGGCACGCTGCCGGTGCTGGTGCGCGCCCTCAACGTCGATGCCAAGGACCTGGGCCAGGCCGGCGGCCGGCTGTATGCGGCCAACACCGCCGGGGCCATCGTCGGCACCCTGCTCACGGCCTTTGTGCTGATCGCCACCTTTGGCGTGCGCGGCAGTGCCCTGGTGGCCGCCCTGCTCAACCTGCTCGCCGCCGTCGGCGCCTTGTTGTACGTGCGCCATCGTGCAACGTCGCTCAGCGTTCCGTCCAAGACCCGGCCGGCCCGCCTGGCGCTGGTGCTGTACGCCATCGCCGGTGGCGTGGCCCTGGGTTACGAAGTGGTCTGGTCGCAGTCTATCGTGCAGTTCATGAGTACCCGTACCTATGCCTTTGCCGTGGTGCTGGCGACTTACCTGGCCGGGCTGTTTATCGGCAGCCAACTGATGGCGCGCCGGGTCGCACGCCTTCGCGATCCCTGGGGCGTCTTCGGCCTGCTGATCGCCGGGGCCGGGCTGGTGGCGCTGCTGGAAATCGCCCTGCTGGGCCGGTGGCTGGTGCTGTTGCAAACCCAGGCCGAAGCGCTGGTACTGAGCCTGGGTGGCAGCCAATTGCCGGGCATGAGCGCACGCTTTGCCATGGCCGCCCTGTGCATTGTGTTTGTGCCCACCCTGTTGCTCGGCGCGGCGTTTCCCCTGGCGCTGCGCCTGAGTGTGGGCGGCGCGCAGGTAGGCCGGGAGGTGGGCGCGGTGGTGGCGTTCAACACCCTGGGTGGGATTGTCGGGGTGATGCTCTGCGGCTTTGTGCTGATCCCCTGGCTCGGCCTGGTGCGCACCCTGGGTCTGCTGGCGGTGATTGCCGGCGTAGTGGGTTACATCGCGGTGCGCCGTGGCCATGGGGTAAAAAAAGGCCGGCGCCAGGCGGTGGCGGCCCTCGGCCTGCTGTCATTGGCCGTGGCCCTGCTGACCCCGGTCGAGCGCCTGGCCAACCTGCTGCCCGGCGCACGCAATGCCAGCCTGGCGTTCTACCAGGAAGGCCGTGGCGCGACGGTCGCGGTGGTCACCCAGGGCCAGGGCGCACGGGCCTTTCAGCGCCTGTATATCCAGGGCGTGTCCAACACCGGCGATGCCATGCCGTCCCTGCGCTATATGCGTATCCAGGCCCTGCTGCCGTTGCTGATCCATAACGCCGAGCCCCGTTCGGCGCTGGTGATCGGCTTTGGCACCGGCATTACCGCCGGCGCGCTGTTGCGTTATCCGGGGCTGGAACACCGGGTGGTCGCCGAGTTGCTGCCCGCCGTGGTGCAGGCGGCGCCGCTGTTCAAGGGCAACTACAACGCCGCCAGCGATCCCGGGGTGCAGGTGCGCTTGCGCGACGGGCGCCAGGAACTGCTGCGCAGCCCCCAGGCCTATGACCTGATCACCCTGGAACCGCCACCGCCCTCCGCCGCCGGCGTGGTCAACCTGTATTCGCGCGACTTCTACCAACTGGCCGCACAGCGCCTGGAAAAACACGGTCTGCTGGCGCAGTGGCTGCCGCTGCCGACGCAGAACATCGAAGACTCGCAGTCACTGGTGCGCAGCTTCCTCGATGTGTTCCCGTACGCCACGCTGTGGACCAGCGAGTTCCACGAGATGCTGTTGGTGGGCTCCATGGAGCCGATCGAGCTGGACGCCGCGCGTATTCGCCAGCGCTTCGAGCAAGCCCCGGTACGCAGCGCCCTGGCCGAGGTCGGCATTGATTCGGCGCCGACCCTGTTGGCGACCTGGGTCACCGATCGCAATGGGCTGCTGCGTTTTGCCGGGCAGGCCCTGGCCGTCACCGATGACCAGCCGCGCATCGAATATGCGCCGTGGGTGCGCAGCCAGGAGATCAAGCGGGTGTTGCCGGCCTTGCTCGACTTGCGGGTGCCGGCGCCGTTGCTGAATGCCGATGCGGCCTTCTTGCGGACCCTGGATGCCGAGCAGCAACGCCTGATGCAGTTCTACCGCGCCAGCCTGCACGCCTATGACGGTGATCGGGCAGCCTGGGGCCGGGATATCCGGCAGGTGTTGCAGGGGGATGGGGCCAATCCGTATTACCGGTGGTTTGTCGGGGATTGACTAAACCGGCATACCATCAGCCTATTGGTGTGGCGAGCGGGTTTGCCCACTCGCCACAATCACAACAAGCCTGCGCGCGTTATTTGGCCTTGAACTTGGCGTAGGACTGATGCAAATCCGCCGCCCAGCCATCGATCACACCCTTCACATCCGAGGCTTTCATCACCTGGCTGTCATTGTCCAGGGGCTTGCCGGTGCCTTTGCGCACAACCTGGGCAATCACCCGCCCAGTGTCGCCATCGAGAAACTGCGCCTCGGTGCCCAGGGTGGTTTCCTGGTCGCGAATCCCGGTGCCGGTACTCACCGCAGCGGCCACCAGGGCCACCGGGATGTACTCATAGGGCTTGAGGCTTTCGGTCTTGCGGCTGACTGCGGTGATCGCCGCCCGGACCACAATCACGCCCGGGCCCGGGGCGTTGGCCAATGGCAGGGACTTGACCAGCTCACGCTTGAGCGCCTGGTTGTAGTACTCGTTGATGCTACGCAAGGTGTCTTCGGGGATTTGCGCCGTGGCCTGGGGCTTGGGGAAGAATTGGGTCGGTTCGATATACACCGAGGTATAGCGGTTCAGATTCAGCTTGGGATCGACCCAGCGCATCACCTCTGCGCCCGATGGCGACTTGGCTTCCTTCAAGTGACTGTAGTCCGAAAGAAACCCGGAATACTCGTCCGGCTGGGGGACTTTACTTGCACAGCCAGTCACCCCGAGTGAGGCAATACACAGCGTGCTGATCATTAGCCCTAGCTTCATTGGTGCGACTCCTTGGTATTTATCATCAAGACGTGAATTAACAGGTATAGCCAACTCGGGAAAAATAGCCTATTGGCACACTACTCGTGTGCTTTTTTTGTACCTCGATTGACATATACCGTGCCGGCGTCAAAGCTGCACCTAGCTTAAGCACGCCTTAGTGCGTCAATGCCCCAGGACATCGGAAGCCGCATGCCCAAGCCTAACAACAAAAACGCAGCCCACCGTGACTCACCCAATCGTTACCTATACCCCTTGCTGATTGCCGTTTTGCTGCTGGCCATGCTCGGGATCTGGCTGTTTCTCCAGGCCAGTACGCCCACCCCGCAGTTATTGACCCCCACGCCGGTGGCCACGGTGGCCAAGCCGGTAGCGATGCCGCCGGCGCAGCTCGTGGACGAGCAACAATGCCAGGCCTGCCATCAGCCCCAGGCCCAGGACTGGCAAGGTTCTCATCATCAGTTGGCCATGCAGCAGGCGACGCCTGAAACCGTGCCGGCCGACTTCAACCATGCGTCGTTCAAAGGCGAAGGCGAAACCACCCGCTTTTTTCGCCGGGGCCATGAGTTCTGGGTCAATACCCCGGGGGCCGATGGCAAGCCTGGAGACTTCAAGGTCGCCTACACCTTCGGCATCACGCCCTTGCAGCAGTACTTGATCGAGGTCGGCGACGGGCGCTTGCAGGCCCTGGGCGTGGCCTGGGATACCGAAAAAAACCGCTGGTTTCACCTCTACCCCGGCCAAGGCGTGAACTTCAAGAACCCACTGCATTGGAGCCAACCCAACCAGAACGCCAACTTCATGTGCGTGGAGTGCCACACCACCGGCTACCAGCGCAATTTCGATGCCGTCAACAACCGCTTCGACAGCCAGTGGAACAGCCTCGGCGTCGGCTGCCAGGCCTGCCATGGCCCGGCGTCGAACCATGTGCAATGGGCGGCGAAAAAGGGTGACCTGCTGCATGCCGGCTTTGCCGTGGACTTGAAGGACAAGGACTCCACCGTCGAACTCGAAACCTGCGCCCGCTGCCATGCGCGCCGGGCACCGTTGGGCGATGGCTATCGCGTGGGCAAGCGCCTGATGGACGACTACCTGCCCAGCGTCCTGACCCGCGAGTTGTATACCCTGGACGGCAAGATCAAGGACGAGGTGTTTGAACACGGCGCCTTCGCCCAGAGCAAGATGGCCGACAAGGGCGTGCGCTGCACCGACTGCCACAACCCCCATAGCAACCAGTTGAAGGCCCCCGGCAATGGCGTCTGCCTGCAATGCCACAACACGGCGGGCAAGGCCGCTGTGGCCTCGGTCGATGGCCGGGGCCTGCAGGCCAAGAACTACGAGGCGCCAGAACACACGCGCCATGTCGCCGGGCAACCCGGGTCGTTTTGCGTCGATTGCCATATGCCCGGCAAGTTTTACATGGGCAATGACTTTCGCCATGACCACAGCTTCAGCATTCCCAACCCCGAGCGCGCCGCCAGGCTCGGCACCCCGGACGCCTGCCTGACCTGCCACCAAGGCAAGGCCGGCGACAAGATCACCGCGCAATTCAAACTGTGGGACCACAGCCAGGCGCTCCAGGCCCCCCGCTACGACGAAAGCCTGGCACTGATTCGCGGTGGCCAGCCGGGGGCGGCGCAGGCGCTGTATGAGCAGTTGGCGCGCAATAACCTGCCGGCTATCCAACGCGCCACGCTGCTGGTCGAGCTGCCCAACTACCCCAGCGAACAGGCGTTGAAGCTGGCAACCAAGGACCTGGGCCACCCTGCCCCGCAGGTGCGCGAGAGTGCGCTACGGGCGGTCAGCGCCTTCCTGCCACCCGCCGAACGCGTGGCGCTGTATGGCCCCTTGCTCAAGGACCCGGTGCGTGCGGTGCGCATCCTTGCCGCGCGGGATCTGCTCAGCGTCGCGGCCCAAGGCCTGGGCCCGGCCTGGGAACAGGCCATCGATGAATACGAAAACGTGCAACTCAGCCTGCAGGAACGCGCCGAAGCCAACCTCAACCTGGCCATGCTGTACCAGGCCAGCGGTCGCGCCGCTCAGGTCGAAGCCCAACTGCGCACGGCACTGCTGCGCGACCCGGACTTCTACCCGGCGCTGGTGACCCTCGCCCAGTGGCTGGAAGCCAACGGCCGGCGCGAAGAAGCCGGCCGCCTGTTGGCCGATCGCCTCAAGCAACACCCTGAGGCGGCGCTGCTGCAACATACCCAGGGGTTGATGCTGATTCGCCAGGGCAACACCCCGTCAGCGCTGACGCACCTGCGCGAGGCCGCCCGCCTGGAACCGGACAACGGGCAGTACAGTTTTGTGCTGGCGGTGGCGTTGCATGACGGTGGCCAGGTCGACAAGGCCTGCCAGCAACTGGAAGCCTTGCTGCAACGCCAGCCCTATAACCGCAATGCACGGTTGTCGCTGATCCAGTACTACCTGGAGAACGGCCAGGAACCGAAGGCGCAGCAGGTGATGCAGAGCTGGAAAAAACTCAACCCCACCGACCCGGCCTTGAAATAACAACGCGCCGGCGGCAGGCAGAGGGCTACCGCCGGCGAAACAACGGCCGCGGCTCAATCACCGAGCGGCCATAGCTCACACTCATGCCCGCCAGGCCCTTGAGCGCCTCGGCGGCCGAGCGGTCCTCGCGCACGGCGAACCCATCGAAACCACACTGGCGCATATGGCTCAGTTGGTCGCGCAGCACATCCCCCACCGCCCGCAACTCCCCCTGCCAGCCCATGCGGGTGCGCAACAGATAGGCCTGGCTGTAGGCGCGGCCATCGCGAAAGCTGGGGAAATCCAGGGCAATCAGCGGCAATGCATCCAGCCACGGTCGCAGGTGTTCCACGTCATCATCCGGGCCGAGCCACACCGCGTCCTGTGGTGGGTCTGGTGCAATGCGCCGGCTCAGCCACAGCGCCAGCGGCAGAATCAGCGCGCCCTCGGGCAGCGGCCCTTCGGCATCGCGCACCAGGGTCCAAGGGTCATCGTGCTTGATCGCCGCCACGCCCTGCTCCAGGCTCAATAGGTTGTTCATACCGGCTGCACCACGCTGCCATACACCCGCTCCTTGAACGGCTCCAGGCCAATGCGTTGCACGGTGTCGATAAAGGGTTCGTCGCTTTCCCGGTAGCGCACGTAGGTGGCGATCAGGCGTGAGATCACATCCGGGATCTGTGCGGCACTGAACGAGGGGCCAATCACCTTGCCCAGCGCGCTGGCCTTGCCCTGCGCACCGCCCAGGGTGATCTGGTACCACTCGCTGCCGTTTTTATCGACGCCCAGGATGCCGATATTGCCGATGTGATGATGCCCGCAGGCATTGATGCAGCCAGAGATATTCAGGCTGATATCGCCCAGGTCATGCAGGTAGTCGAGGTTGTCGAAACGCTGCTGGATCGCCTGGGCGATGGGGATCGACTTGGCATTGGCCAGGGCACAGAAGTCGCCGCCGGGGCAGGCGATGATATCGGTCAGCAAGCCGATATTGGCGCTGCCCAGCCCCTGCTCACAGGCCAGGGTCCACAAGGCATGCAGCCGCGCCTTGGGCACATCCGGCAGCACGATATTCTGTTCGTGGGCGATGCGGATTTCACCGAAGCCGAACTGTTCGGCCCACTGGGCCACGGCATCCATCTGCTCGGCCGTCACGTCCCCCGGCGGCGCGGCAATCCCCGGCTTGGTGGACAGCACCACACTGGTATAGCCCGGCACTTTGTGCGGCTGCACATTGCGGGTTACCCAGCGGGCGAAGGCCGGGCTGTCGGCCATGTGCGTGCCAAAGTCCAGGTCGGTATCGGGCAATGCCTGATAGTCCGGTGGCACAAAGGCTGCGGCCACGCGCTGGTACTCGTCCTCGGTCAGTTGCGCCGGGCCATCGCGCAGGTGCTGCCACTCCTCCTCCACTTCCCGGGAAAACGCCTCGATGCCCAGGGCCTTGACCAGGATCTTGATCCGCGCCTTGTACTTGTTGTCGCGCCGGCCATGGCGGTTGTACACGCGCAATACCGCCTCGACATACGACAGCAGGTGCTGCCAGGGCAAGCCGTCGCGAATCTGCAAGCCCAGGATCGGCGTGCGCCCCAGGCCACCGCCCACCAGCACGCGCAACAGCATCTGGCCGTCGGCGTCCTGATAAAGATAAAGGCCGATGTCATGCATCATGATCGCCGCCCGATCCTGGCGCGCCGAGCAGATGGCGATCTTGAACTTGCGCGGCAAAAACAGGAACTCGGGGTTGATGGTTGACCATTGCCGCAGGATTTCTGCCAGCGGGCGCGGGTCCAGCAACTCGTCGGCGGCCACCCCGGCAAAGGCTTCGGTGGTGATGTTGCGCACACAGTTGCCCGAGGTCTGGATCGCATGCATGTCGACTTCGGCCAGGCGCTGGAGGATGTCGGGCACCTGCTGCAACTCGATCCAGTTGAACTGCATGTTCTGCCGGGTGGTGAAGTGGCCGTAGCCGCGATCGTAATCCCGGGCAATGCTCGCCAGGGTGCGCAGTTGCTGCGCACCGAGGGTGCCGTAGGGGATCGCCACCCGCAGCATATAGGCATGTTTTTGCAGGTACAGGCCGTTTTGCAGGCGCAGCGGCAGGAATTCTTCTTCGCTCAAGTCGCCAGCGACAAACCGTTCGACCTGGTCACGGAACTGCGCCACACGCTCGAAGACCAGGGCCCGGTCGTACTCATCGTACCGATACATCTCGCTACCTCATCATGGCTGACCGCGCTCGACGGCAGCGGTTTCTATGGGGGCGACTATGCACCTACAGCTCAAGACGTCACAGATTCAGCTAAAAACTAAAAAACCATATCAGCCATGGAATACCCCATGTTTTAAGGGATAAATTCTGATCCGTATTAATGTAGTTTTTCTGAGCCTGTTTTGTTTTTCATGGATTTCCTACAGTGCCCGGGACTTGAAACCATGGAAGACTGACCATGAGCACAGCATCAACCGGGCAGGCCTATAACTACAAGGTCGTCCGTCAATTCGTCATCGCCACCGTGGTATGGGGCGTCATCGGCATGGCCATGGGCGTGTGGATCGCCTCGCAACTGGTGTGGCCGGACATGAACCTGGACCTGCCCTGGACCACCTTCGGCCGGTTGCGACCGCTGCACACCAGCCTGGTGATCTTCGGTTTTGCCGGCAGCGCGCAATTTGCCGCCAGCTACTACGCGGTACAGCGCACCTGCCAGGTGCGCCTGTACTCCGACTGGCTCGCCGCCTTTACGTTCTGGGGTTGGCAATCGGTGATCGTGGTCATGCTGGTCACCCTGCCCCTGGGCTACACCACCACCAAGGAATACGCCGAGATCGAGTTCTCCGGCGCGGTGTGGATGACTGTGGTGTGGGTGGCCTACGCCATCGTGTTCTTCACCACCGTGGTGCAGCGCAAGACCCAGCATATCTATGTAGGCAACTGGTTCTTCGGCGCGTTTATCGTGGTGATCGCCATGTTGCACGTGGTCAACCACCTGTCGATCCCGGTGGACTGGTTCAAGTCCTATCCAGTGTATTCCGGGGCGACCGACGCCATGGTGCAGTGGTGGTACGGGCATAACGCGGTAGGGTTCTTCCTGACCACCGGGTTCCTGGGGATGATGTATTACTTCGTGCCCAAGCAGGTCGGGCGGCCGGTGTATTCCTATCGCCTGTCCATCGTGCACTTCTGGGCGCTGATCACCCTGTATATCTGGGCCGGCCCCCACCACTTGCACTACACCGCGCTGCCGGACTGGGCGCAATCGCTGGGCATGGCCATGTCGCTGATCCTGCTGGCGCCCAGCTGGGGCGGGATGATCAACGGCATGATGACCCTGTCGGGCGCCTGGCATAAATTGCGCACCGACCCGATCCTGCGGTTCCTGGTGCTGTCGTTGGCGTTCTACGGCATGTCGACCTTTGAAGGGCCGATGATGGCGATCAAGACGGTCAACGCCTTGTCCCACTACACCGACTGGACCATCGGCCACGTCCACGCCGGCGCCCTGGGCTGGGTGGCGATGATCACCTTTGGCTCGCTGTACCACATGATCCCGAAAATCTTCGGCCGCGAGCAGATGTACAGCGTACCGCTGATCAACCTGCACTTCTGGCTGGCCACCATCGGCACGGTGCTGTACATCGCCTCGATGTGGGTCAACGGCATCACCCAGGGCCTGATGTGGCGGGCGATCAACGATGACGGCACCCTCACCTACTCGTTTGTCGAAGCCTTGCAGGCCAGCCACCCGGGGTTTGTGGTGCGGTTTGCCGGTGGGGTGTTCTTCCTCGGCGGCATGCTGCTGATGGCCTACAACACCTGGCGCACCGTGCGGGTGGCCGACTTGAAGGTGGCGCAACGTGATGCGCAGATCGCCTGATGTGGGAGGTCATTTTTAACCTGGTGGCGGTGATCTGCCTGTATGGCGCCGTGGAATACTGCCTGCGGGACCAGTCTGGAGCAGAGCTGGATGAGGCGAGCCTGATTCCGTTTGCCGACGACCCGGAGGTGGCGCGGCGGGTGGAGTTGGCGACGGGCAAGCCGGTCAAGTCGGTGGCGCCTGAAGAGGCCAAGCCGGGTTGGGGTAATGTAGAGGTCTGAAGGTAAGTGTTGGGCTTGTGTGGGAGTGGGCTTGCCCACTCCCACATTGGCTTGGGGATCAGCCGCGCTCGCGCGGAATCAGGCTCTGCAACTGCAAGGCCAGGAAATTGGCATCAAAGGCGAAGGTGTCCGGGTCTTTCAGGCCATTGGTTTTCTTCCACAGCCAGTCATCGGAGCCCGGCAGCAGTACCAAGGATATGCTGCCATAACGGGCAGCGGTCAGGCCCATGACCGACAACGCAATCAACCCACCCACCCCCATCACCTCCGGCACGAACTCCACCGGTTTGCCGGCAATCTCGATGGTCAGCTTCTCGCTCTTGAAGGTCGAAGTCTCCACCGGCACGCTCGGGCCGGACGCCACATAGGCCTCACGCCGCACTGCCAGCAACCCATCACTCTTGACCGGCGCCAGCCATTGCTCGATGTGGCCATACAGCTCGGTGATTTTGCGGGTCCAGTGGGCAGACTGCACCTCGAACTGCTGGCGCTTGTGCGCTTCGCTGTCGGCGTAATGACGAAGCATCTCGCCCAGTTGCTGTACATCGTCCATGCGGTGTTCCTCGGGGGGCAAACAACGATCATGGCAGATGCAGCAGCGGCGCGTATGACTAACGCTCGCGTGTTGGGTAAGGTGTGGCTTTTGCCCCACAGCTTGAGGAGCTTTGCATGCGCACCATCGGCCTTATCGGCGGCATGAGCTGGGAGTCCAGCGCCGAGTACTACCGGATCATCAACCAGCAGGTACGCGACCGGCTGGGGCCGCTGCGCTCGGCACCGATCCTGCTGTACAGCGTCGACTTCGGCCCGGTGGAACAAGCCCAGCACGCCGGGCGCTGGGATGACGCGGCGCTGATCCTGCAAGACGCCGCACGCCGCCTGCAAGCCGGTGGTGCGGACTGCATCGTGCTGTGTACCAACACCATGCATCTGCTGGCACCGCAGATCGAAGCCTGCGTGTCGGTGCCGTTCCTGCATATTGCCGATGCGGCGGGCGCGGCGGCGGTGCAGGCCCAGACCCTGACGGTCGGCCTGCTGGGCACGGCGTTTACCATGGAACAGGACTTTCTCAAGGCGCGCCTGGCGGCCCAGGGCTTGCACGTACTGGTGCCCGACGCAGCAGAACGCTGCGCCGTGCACCGGATCATTTATGACGAGTTGTGCGTCGGAGTGATCAGCGAAGCCTCACGCCAGATATACCAGCAGGCCATCGCCAACCTCGCGGCCCGTGGCGCCCAGGCGATTATCCTGGGGTGTACCGAGATCGGCCTGCTGATCAAGCCCGAGCACAGCGACCTGCCGTTGCTGGACACCACCGCGCTGCATGCGCAGGCTGCGGTGGCGTTTGCCCTGGGCGATCAGGCGGTCTGACGCAGGCGGGCCATGCTCAAGGCATCGACAAAGACGCCGTCACGCACGGCGTAATCACGCAGCCGGCCCTCGGTCTCGAAACCGAACTTACGGTACAGCGCCTGGGCCGGCTCGTTATCGGCGTACACCGTCAGTTCCACCCGGCGCAGGTTCATCCAGTTGTCCGCCACCTCCAGCGCCGCGCCCAACAACTGAGTGCCCACGCCCTTGCCCTGCCAGGCCACCGCCACCCCCATGCCAATGCCGCCGATATGGCTTTGCCGACTGCGCGCATATTGCTCCAGGGTACAACTGCCAATCACCTCGCCCGCCTGCACCGCCACCAGCCTGAGCAGTCGCTCATTGGTATCGGCCAGGCGCTTGCGCCACACCTCCAGTGACTGGAACGGCATCTGCAGCACCTGACGGCACACGGCCGGTTCGTTGTAGAGCGCACGCATGCCTTCGAGATGGGGTTCGGCAAAGCGCTGGATCACGATCTTGGGGTCAGGTGTAGGCATTGTGTTTCATCCTTTGAAAGACAAGTGGCCGAGCAGTGTAGGCGCCCGCTACCGTCCTGGGGAATACTCGATCTATCAATGCCTCGGCAGACCACGGGTACGTGCCGCCTTCTTTTCGTATTTTTGAGCGTGCAGCTCTGCTTGCTGCTTGAGGGCCAGGCAGTATTCAAGAAGACATTGATTGGCATCAGGGACTTCAGCCTCATCGCACAGGCGCCTGGCTGCCGCTGCGGAGATAGGTTTGCCACGTGGCATCAATCGCCCCCTGATTACAGCCTTTCGGTTGTTGACCAGTGTGGCGTGATTGAGCTTGAGCACCTCCACGGTTTTGACCGCTTCAGGTGAAAGCCCCTCGACCCTGCCATCACTGGAAAACCGGAACTGCTGGCTGGCAGCAGGAGACAGCGGCGAGACAAAAAGCCCTTTAGCCGGGTCGTAGGCCTTCTTCTCTATCGCGCCGTACTCACAAGCCACACCTGACTGGCTAGCGGGATAACAGGCAACCATATTGTCGTAGGCAATACTCTTGGCCTCATGCTCCGCTTGCGGAAGCACATGTTCAATATGGCAACTGAAAATCGTCCCCTGCCCCCTCGCCAGGCACTCATCAGCGGTCGGCAATCGGCGCAGGGTATAGGCACAAAGATGAAACTGCTCCAACAGCAGCGCTTTGCGAACGGGCTCGCCCGGAAAACTACTGCCCCGGCCATAAAACAGATTCTGGGGTGTCTCTCTGTTTGCTCTGCGCCAGTCGATCAGTTCACGGGGTTCCGCACCTTTTCTGATCGACCTCACGCTTCATCCTCTTGCGTCCACCTCAGGGAATCAAGACTGGCCTGGACTTCAAGGATATCGGGGATATCTCCAATATCCTGTCGTAGCGACTCAATACCGGCTTGAGCAGCGTCCAGGTCGTCGTCATCCAGATGGAGATGGATTTTTTTAAGTTGCTCGCTCACGTCCTGGTTTTGTGCAAAGCCGCCCATCAACTCTTCCACTACTTCACCACTGCGAAGCCCGAGTGACCGCTCTGGATGCCCGAGGTACCGACCCTCCTTGAGCAACATGATTGCGTTGGCGGGCAGTTCACCGAGGATTTGCGGGGAGTGGGTAGTGATGATGAATTGGCAATTGGGGAAGGTTTTTTCCAGATTGGCCACGACGGTACGTTGCCAGCCTGGGTGCAGGTGCAGGTCCAGTTCGTCGATCAGAACTACGCCACTGCCTTTGAGCGGATCGACAACCTGACGGTTCAGCAATGTAAGCCTGCGAGCCAGATCTCCCACCATCGCCAGCAGGCACTTTTCGCCGTCCGACAGTTGCAGAACGTTGAACTCAAGATTGCCTTTAAGGACTGTCATTCGCAACGCAGGCTTGCGGCGGACCCTGACATCCTTGAAGCCAGTGAACGTTTCGATGGCGCGACGAACTGCAGAAAGCTCCGGGTCACGATACCCTGGCACATCCCGAGCCTTTTCGTTTTCAAGGTCTTCCTGGTTGCGAAACCAAATGAAGAACCGCTTGAAGTCAGCGCCGCCGTGACCAAGGGCGTCGTCATACCCCTCAGCGATGGCATTGACCAACTGCTCTCTGATGCGTAATGGCACATCCAGAACAGCGCGATGGACATCGTAATAAACCGCCAGTGGCAACTGGACCGGTGCTTCGTCAACAAGCTCGTGACGCAGGACATCGATCTCGATGGAGCCAGCAGCAGTATTCAACTGGCTCAAGTCGCTGCTTCGTTCCTTGGGATGCTTACCTGCCTTACGGTTTAAAGCGATCGCCCAATCAACTTCATTTGCCGCAAACCTGGCGACTAATTGCAGGCGCGTATAGTCAGCGCCAACCTTGATATCGTCCTTGGAGATAGCCCTGGACTTTGAAGCCTGCCCCACGATCCGCGAGGTCAAATTCGACAGCGTAATCGCCAACGCATCCAGAATCGAAGACTTGCCCACCCCATTGACCCCGACCAAAGCAATAGTCTTCTTGCCCTCAAAATCAAGCTCGACGTGCTCGATGCCACGGAAATTGACGAGAGTAAAACGCTTGATCTGCATGATCGGCTTCCAACATCCCCGGCCAGGTCAGCCAGTCTTCAAAGTAAGCAGCGATCATAGTAATTATCGGCCGCCCTGTCACGGCGCGCACGGTTACCCCTATCAATCCCCCCGCACCGCCAAGCGCCACACCCGTGCAATATCCGCCGCCCGCTCGCGCAACAGCCTCGGCGCTTCGCTGCAGGCCTGCTCCAGGCTCATCGGTCCGCCAGGCAAGGCGAACGCGGCGTCGACGCCATGGGCGTACATCTGCTCGTAACCCTCGCCCAGGGTGCCGGCGATCACGATCACCGGCACGCCGTGCTGCTTGGCCACCCGTGCCACGCCAAACGGGGTTTTACCGCGCAGGGTCTGGGCGTCGAAGCGGCCTTCGCCGGTGATCACCAGGTCGGCGCCGCGCACGGCGTTTGCCAGGCCCACCAGGTCGGCGACCACCTCCACGCCCGGGCGGAACCGGGCGCCGAGGAAGGCCTTGGCGGCGAAGCCCAGGCCACCGGCGGCGCCGCTGCCGGGCTCGTCGCGCACGTCCCGGGGCAAGACCTGGGCGCAGTGCTCGGCAAAATGGCCGAGGGCCTGGTCCAGTTGCTCGACCTGCTGTGGGTTGGCGCCTTTTTGCGGGCCGAAAATCGCTGAGGCACCGTGGGGCCCGCACAGAGGGTTGTTGACGTCGGCGGCGATGTCGAAACGCACCTGGGCCAGGCGTGGGTCCAATTGCTCAAGATTGATCCGTGCCAGGTGCGCCAGGGCCAGACCGCCACGCGCCAGGGCTGTGCCTTGGGCGTCGAGCAGTTGCACGCCCAGGGCCTGCAGGGCACCAGCGCCGCCGTCGTTGGTGGCGCTGCCGCCAATCGCCAGGATAATCCGCCGGGCCCCGGCATCCAGGGCGGCGCGGATCAGCTCACCGGTGCCGAAGGTGCTGCTGGCACAGGCATCACGCTGCCCCGGCGCGACTAATTGCAGGCCACTGGCTTCGGCCATTTCGATGATTGCCGTGGCACTCTCGGCCAACCAGCCCCAACGCGCCTCAACGGTGCCGCCCAACGGGCCTTGCACGGTGCAACTGCGCAACTCGCCCTGGCAGGCCGCAAGGACCGACGCCACCGTGCCTTCACCGCCGTCCGCCATCGGGCACTGGATCAATTCGGCCTGCGGCCAAACCTCAGCCAGGCCTTCGGCAATGGCCTGGGCCACGCCTTCGGCACTCAGGCTGTCCTTGAACGAGTCGGGGGCGATGATGACTTTCATGGGCTTTCTCCGGTTTTTATGACGCCCATGCTGCCAGTTGGCACCGGCAATGACGCCTGTCCGATGCACAAGCGTGGCTGGGGTTTGTTGTTCATTTCTACAAAAGTGCCGGCGCCTACAGGGATTGGGGCAACAGCTGCCCCCCCAGGTACAGCGCGAGCATGCCGTCCAGGGTCAGGGGATCGACACCGCTCAGTTCGGCAATGCGCTCCATGCGGTAGCGCAGGCTATTGCGATGGATGCCCAGGGCGTCGGCGCAGGCCTGGCTTTGCCCGTCGTGCTCGCACCAACTGCGCAGCGTGGCCTGCAGTTGGCCGTTGCTGTCTTTGGCCAGGACCTTGCGCAACGGGTTGAGCAATTCATCGAGGGCATCGTCGGTGCGATGGCGCCAGAGCATCACCGGCAAGCGGTAGCGATTGAGGGTCAGCAGGCGCGACTGGGGCAGTATGTCGCGGCCATAGGCGAGCAAGTCCGCCACGCGCCGATAACAGCGGCGCAAGCCGGCCAACCCATCGGCCTGGCCACCCACGGCGACCCGCAGGATGTTCCAGCCCGCAGCATCGAGTTTTTCCAGCAAGCGCGGGTTATCCATCGGCACCGAGGCCGGGCGGCACCACAACAACGAAAACTGTGCAGAACTGACGCACCAGCTGTCCGGGTAACGGGAGGCCAGCCAGGCCGCCAGGGCTTCGGCGGTCTGCCCCGGGCCCAACTCAAACAGATAGGGGGTGCGCGACAATTGCGGCTTGAGCCCCAGTTGCTGGGCCTCATCCACCAGGCGCGGCGATTCGCCGCTGTCGGCCAGCAGCAACGCCAGCAGATCATCACAACGCTGGCGTCGCCATTGCTGCTCGGCCTGTTGATGGCGCTGGCTGACCAGCATCTCGGCGGTCATACGCACCAGTTCGGCATAGGTGCGCAGCAGTTGCGGTTCCCCACTGATGCCCAGCACCCCGATCAGGCGCTGGTCATGCAGCAGCGGCAGGTTGATCCCCGGCGCCACGCCCTTGAGGTGCTTGGCGGTCTGGCTGTCGATTTCCACCACGCGACCGTTGGCCAGCACCAATTGCGCGCCCTCATGGCGGGTGTTGATACGCTCCGGCTCGCCGCTGCCAAGGATCAGGCCCTGGCTGTCCATGACGTTGACGTTATAGGGCAAAATGGCCATCGTGCGATTGACGATGTCCTGCGCCAGGTCATGATCGAGCTCGAACATGGGGCTAAATTCCTTGAAAGCGCTGCATTAAGCGATTGGTCAAAGGCACAGCGCAATGGATGGATCGCTGTGCGGGGGCACAAAGACACGGCACCGTCCCGTGACCGAGACTCTTGGGGCGATCAACGTTACCCGCGCATCGCGAAAAATCATAATAAAGAGAGAACACCATGTCACAGAGCGCCGCCGCTACCCTGGCCAACGATGACGACAAAAACGCCGTCTACAAGCGCATCACCCTGCGCCTGATCCCCTTTATTTTCATCTGCTACCTGTTCAACTACCTGGACCGCGTCAACGTCGGCTTTGCCAAGTTGCAGATGCTCGACGCCTTGAAGTTCAGCGAGACCGTGTACGGCCTCGGTGCCGGGATCTTCTTTATCGGCTACGTGCTGTGCGGCGTGCCGAGTAACCTGGCGCTGACCAAGTTCGGTCCCAGGCGCTGGATTGCGCTGATGATGATCACCTGGGGCACCCTGTCCACCTGCCTGTTGTTTGTGACCACACCGACGCACTTCTACACCTTGCGCCTGTTTACCGGGGCCGCTGAGGCGGGCTTCTTCCCCGGCGTGGTGCTGTACCTCTCGCAGTGGTTCCCGACCTTCCGCCGCGGGCGGATCATGGCGCTGTTCATGTCGGCGATCCCGGTGTCGGGCCTGCTCGGCAGCCCGTTCTCCGGCTGGATCCTTAACCACTTCGCGGCTGGCCAGGGCGGTCTCGCGGGCTGGCAGTGGATGTTCCTGCTGCAAGGTGTGCCCACGGTGATCCTTGGCGCCCTCGCCTACTTCCTGCTCAGCGACAGCTTTGCCAACGCCAAATGGCTGACCGCCCATGAACGCGCAGTGCTTGAAGCCGACCAGGCCACCGACCTGGCCAACAAGCCCAAGACCACTACCGATTCGCTGCTGCAAGTGTTCAAGAACCCGGCGATCTGGGCCTTTGGCCTGATCTACTTCTGTATCCAGAGCGGCGTGTACGCCATCAACTTCTGGCTGCCGTCGATCATCAAGAACATGGGCTTTAGCGATAACCTGGTAATCGGCTGGCTCAGTGCAATTCCGTATTTGCTGGCGGCAGTGTTCATGCTGGTGGTGGGCCGCTCGGCCGACCTGCGCAAGGAGCGCCGCTGGCACTTGGTGGTGCCGATGCTGATGGGCGCTGTCGGCCTGATCATCGCGGTGAACTTCGCCACCACCCCGGCCATCGCGATCCTCGGCCTGACCATCGCCACCATGGGCGCCCTCACCGGCTTGCCGATGTTCTGGCCAGTGCCCACCGCCATGCTCAGCGCCGGTGCTGCAGCGGGTGGCCTGGCATTGATCAACTCCATGGGCCAGATGGCGGGCTTCTTGAGCCCGTACGTGGTGGGTTTTGTGAAGGATGCCACCGGGTCCACCGACCTGGCGCTGTACCTGCTGGCGGCGGTGATTGTCGCGGGTAGTGTGCTGGCGTTGCGCATGACCCGTACCTTAAAAGCATAACCCTTGTAGAAGCCGGCTTTGCGACGGTCGCGGTGAGGCAGTTAACTTCAAGGTGACTGCCCTATCGCCACTGTCGGCAAGCCGGCTGAATTCTATTGTGGAACTGAGTTTCCGGTCCTGAATTCAACACATAAGTGCAACGCTCACCCCTGTATGCACTTCGTACGGCGTCTTCCAGCCCAAGCGCTTGCGCGGGCGTAGATTGATCCTCGCTACTGTCCGATTGACGGCTTCG
>NZ_LKBY01000097.1:0-89918 GCF_002699915.1 Pseudomonas sp. ICMP 8385
CTCGTCGAATTGATTGTTTTTTGATCATTTGGCGAGTTTAAAAGTTGCGCTAGGTGGTATGCCGGGGAAATACATGGCTACTTCAGACCATCCCTAGGTTAAACATGCCAAACTTCGCTATTAGGAAAGAAGATGACGAAAACCACTAGCTTCAAACTTCGCCGGAACATCACGCTTTTGGTTTCCTGTTTTTTAGGAAGTCAAGCCTGGGCGGTTGAACAGCTTAATATAAGCACCGATCAGATGAAGACGATGGGAATCCAGACAGCACCAGTTCTTAGTAACTCTGGAGATCTAAAAAATCGTTACCCTGCTCAGGTGGTCGTACCTCCCGGCGCAGAACAGATCGTTACGTCACCGATGCAGGCTATGGTTTCGCAGCTTCTCGTCTCGGAATTTCAGGTTGTAACAAAAGGTGACCCGGTGGTGCGGTTGACAGGCCCCGCCATGAGCCAATTGCAGCTTGAATTGCTACAGGCTTCATCTCGAGCAAGCCTCGCTAGAAAAGCCTACAACCGCGAAAATACTCTCTTTGAAGAGGGCATTATTCCTCAACGGAGGGCGCAAGAAGCGGAGGCAGCCTTACGTGAGGCTGAGGCAACGCTATCACAGGTGCGCTCAGAACTTTCACTTGCAGGTCTCTCGAAGTCTGACACCGATAAAATTATAAAGTCGGGTTCGCCTTCGGACGGAATTATTTTGGCGGCGGCTCAAGACGGTATTGTCACGTCTATCTCGGTGAAGCCCGGCCAGAGAGTTGATGCTGCTACAGCTTTATTGAATATCGCCCAAGTCAAGGTTCTGTGGGTAGATATACAGGCCGCTTCAACGGCTGCGCAAAATATAAGCTTAGGTACTATTGTAAATGTTGTAGGTAAAGATGTATCAGGGAAAATTAAAAGCATCAGCCCCATTATAGCGTCGGGCAATCAGTTTGTAATAATGCGAGCAGAAATAGAGAACGTTCAAGGTAAGCTGAGGCCTGGTGAGTATATTTCAGTCGATATTCCAGTAGCATCTTCAGGAAATACTTGGGATCTACCATTGTCCGCTATCGCTCGCAATAAGGCAGACTCAGTCGTATTTGTGAAAACTGAGCAGGGCTTTTCAGTCCGCCCTGTCGAAGTTATGGCCAGTACAGGCCAATACGTGCGAATTGAAGGTGACTTTCAACCACGAGACCAAGTAGCTATCAGTGGTGTGATTGCGCTGAAAGGCGCCTGGCTTGCTGAAGGGGAAGCAGAATGATTTTGAACAAGCTCATTCAATTTTCTCTGGCCCAACGATTATTTATAATTTTGGTTACGGTTTTGATTTCTGCTGCGGGTTGGTATGCCTATCGCGGCCTGCCGATTGATGCGTTTCCAGACGTTGCAAGCACTCAAGTTAAAATTATTATGAAAGCCCCCGGCATGACGCCGGAAGAGGTAGAGAGTCGTATCGCAGTACCCGTCGAAGTTGAGATGCTTGGCATTCCGAACACCAAAACACTTCGATCAGTGACGAAATATGGTCTGGTAGACGTCACCATCGATTTTCAGGATGGCATCGACATTTTCTGGGCTCGCCAACAGGTTGCTGAGCGACTCGGAAATCTGTCGGACAGTTTACCGGAGGGTATTTCCGGTGGCATGGCTCCTATCACTACCCCGTTAGGGGAAATGTTCATGTTTACGGTCGACGGAGACTCTTTATCGCTGGTAGAACGCCGAAGCTTGTTGGACTGGGTAATTAGGCCGGCGCTGCGGACAGTGCCTGGAGTTGCCGATGTCAACTCCCTGGGTGGTTTGGTGCGCACTTTTGAGGTGCTTCCTGACCCTATGAAGATGGCAGCCAATAAAATAACCCTGGAGCAACTATCGAATGCTCTAAGTATAAATAATCGGAACGATGGTGCAGGACGTTTGGCCGAAGGCGATGAAGTATTATTGGTGCGAAGTGAGGGCAGCATTAACTCGCTTGACGATCTAAAAAATATAGTGGTGAGTGCGACGACCGGAACTCCGGTTCGAGTTAGCGACATTGCGAGAGTACAGATCGGAACGCTCACACGCTATGGCGTAGTAACTCAGAATGGCACCAATGAAGCAGTGCAAGGATTGGTACTAGGCCTTGCTGGTTCAAATGCGCGTGAGGTGGTTAAAGGCGTGCAGGACAAATTGGCAGAGTTAGCACCTACCTTACCTGCAGGGATATCGATTACGAGTTTCTATGACCGCTCGTCTCTGGTAGATAAAGCTGTCGGTGCTGTTTTCAAAGCTTTACTTGAAGCAACCGTACTCGTCATCATTCTACTTGCACTATTTTTGGGGAACATTCGTGCGGCTTTGACCGTTGCGCTCGTGCTGCCACTTGCGGCGCTGATTACTTTCATCCTTATGCGACTATTTAATATGTCTGCCAACCTTATGAGCTTGGGGGGGTTAGCAATTGCAATCGGGATGCTGGTCGACGCGGCAGTGGTCGTTGTTGAAAACATCGTGCAGCGACTGGCTACCGATGAGTCTCGTGGAAAAGTTCCAAGGCTTCATCTCATATTCCGAGCCGTTCGAGAAGTCGCTGTTCCTGTAACTTCTGGTATCTTGATCATCATTACTGTTTTCCTCCCTCTAATGACCCTACAAGGCCTTGAGGGCAAGTTTTTCGTCCCTGTAGCGCTGACGATTGCTTTTGCACTGGCAGGGTCGTTGCTGCTTTCCTTAACTGTTATACCTGTGCTTTCATCTTATTTTTTAAAAGAGGTAAAGCATGAAGATCCTTGGTTGGCGAGAAAGCTTCTAGGGCTCTATAACCCGATTTTGAGTTGGGGCATGCAGAAGCAAAAAGTAGTGTTTGTTGGTGCTGCAGTTATGCTTTTAGCCGCTGGGATTGTGTACACACAAGTCGGTAAAACCTTTATGCCTACAATGGATGAAGGGGACTTGATCGTGGGTATAGAGAAATTGCCATCCATCAGTCTCGAGCAAACTGCCGAGCTGGATAAAAAGATTCAAATGGCGTTGATGACGGCTATACCAGAGATAAAAGGAGTTGTAGCTCGCGCTGGCTCTGATGAGATTGGTTTGGATCCTATGGGTCTCAATCAGACTGACACCTATTTGCTGCTCAAGCCAAAAGACCAGTGGCGCATGAGCTCTAAGGAAGATTTGCTGAATGAGATTCGTAAAGTTCTAGATAATTTACCTGGTATCGAATACAGCTTTACTCAGCCTATCGAAATGCGTGTATCTGAAATGATTATTGGTGTTCGGGGCGACTTGGCCGTGAAGGTATATGGCCCAGACCTTGGCACACTCAATAAGCTCGGAACCCAAATTGAAGAATTACTGAAGACAATCAACGGTAGCCAGGACGTTTATACGGTTCAAAATGACGGTGTCCAATACTTGCGAGTCGAAATTGACCGATTGCAAGCAGGTCGATTAGGACTTGATGTTGAAACCATTCAAAACATACTTAGAGTTCAGATTGAAGGTAAGCAAGCTGGCATTGTGATCGAGGGCAATCAGCGTACGCCGATCTTGATTCGTGCTGATAAAAGTGTTCGTACCTCACCGGCGGAGTTCGATGCTTTGATTATCACTACACCTTCAGGAATGTCTGTTCCTCTGCGCGATGTCGCCAAGTTAGTTCGTGCGGACGGCCCCGTTAAAATTGACCGTGAAATGGGTAGCCGATATGGCGTAGTAATTGCGAACGTGAGTAACAGGGATCTGGTAGGTTTTGTTGAGGAGGCCAAGGCTTCGGTTGCCAAAAATATCGAATTACCCAAAGGTTACACAATTACTTGGGGTGGGCAGTTCGAGAATCAACAGCGCGCTGCTGCGAGATTATCTATTGTGGTTCCAGTCGCACTTGGCTTGATTTTCGTGCTGCTGTTTTCGACATTTGGATCCGTCAGACAGGCTCTGCTTATTCTTAGCAATATTCCTTTTGCACTTGTAGGCGGTATCGTTGCCCTTTGGGTTACTGGCGAATATCTGTCAGTGCCAGCTTCAGTCGGCTTCATCGCACTGTTAGGTATCGCGGTACTCAACGGGATCGTCTTGGTCAGCTATTTCAATCAGCTCTATCATGAAGGGATGGCTATTAAAGACGTAGTCATCCAAGGTTCAAGGCGCCGGTTAAGACCAGTCCTCATGACTGCTTCTATTACTGCTTTTGGACTGGTTCCACTTCTATTTGCAACGGGCCCTGGCTCAGAAATTCAACGCCCTTTGGCTATTGTAGTGATAGGCGGCTTGATCACTGTTACGGCATTGACACTTCTCCTCTTACCGATACTGTATTTGCGTTTTGCTCATTCGAAAAAGGAGAGCTCCAATGCCTAACTTGCGAATTACTCTACTTTTGCCGCTAAGTCTTGAAGAGAAGGTTTCTGACTATTTTCTTTGTGATCCTAGCATCGGAGTCTTTACGAGCAGGGTGGTTTCAGTACATGGACTATCCAACTCCATGTTGAACTCTGCGGAGCAGGTTATGGGAAGCGCTAAAGAAACGGAAATCGTTGTCGTGGTAGACGAGGAACGCTTCGAACTCTGGATTAGTGAATTTGAGAGGCTTTTCACTAGCTCGGGTATTCGCTATTGGTCGACCCCTATTTACCGTTCGGGAGTTCTGGTGTGATGGAAAAGTTATTACTTCTAGTATTACTACTGGGTGCCAGTGGAGCGGCTCAGCCTCAGTCTTTTGAAATGCCATTGCCACCTGCTCAAATTTTACCAGCAAGCATTGCGACAAAGCTATTGGATGCAGATCCACGAGTAGAGTCAGCCCGGGCCAGTCTGGATGCGGCTATACAGGAGGCGGGGATTATTAAAAGATCTCCTTACGAATGGATAGTTAACGGTACCTCTCAGCAGCGTCGTGTCCAGGGGGGGCCTAACTATAACGAGTGGACGGCTGGAGTAGAGCGCACCATACGGCTCCCTGGAAAGTCTAGTGCTGACTCGGATATCAGTACCGCAACCCTTGAAATTGCGGAGGCTAGTTATGGTGAAGCTAGGCATGAAGCCGCCCGTGAACTGATGTTAGCTTGGCTTGATTGGCAAGCTGCTGAGGAGGCCCGAGATATTGCGGCGAGAGGAGTAGAGTCGGCTAAAGATAGCCTGGCAGCAGTGCAGAAACGCAACAGAGCGGGGGACGCATCTACGCTTGACGTGAATATCGCTAAGGCAGAGCTCTCCGATCAATTACGCTCGGGTAATGATGCAAAGGTGAAGGCAACTACGACTTGGATTGCGCTTACCACCAAGTTTCCTGGCGTTGAGCGAGCGCGAGTCGCTCTGCCGGCTCCCGTAAAAGTTACTGGAAATGATGAGTCCTGGACGGCGAGAATTATTGAGCAAAGCGATGAGCTGAGGCGCACCATCGCAACTGCAAGGCGCGCTGAAGGTTTGTCCGGACGTGCCCGGGCGGATAAAATACCCGACCCCACATTTGGCGTATTTACGAACTCTGAGCAGGGTAACAGAGAGCGTATCTATGGCGTCAGCGTGAGTATGCCAATACCTAGCCGGTCACGTAGTGCGCGTTATGCTCAAGCGTTGGCGCAGGAAGACGCTACTAGGCACGATTCAGCGCTTGTTAAGCGACAACTTACGACCTTGATTACACAAAATCTGGCGTTGGCTGAAGGCGCCTTTGAAAGCTATCTGCTTGCCAAGGACGGAGCTCAGGAGATGGAAACGAACAAGAGCCAGACTCAACGAGCGTATGAGTTGGGGGAGGCGGATCTTCAATCATTGCTTTTAGCCCGCCGCCAATCCGTTTCGGCAGCCACAACGGCCCTAGAGGCACAAGTAGAGACGTTAAAGACAAACTTATCCCTCCTGATTGATGCCCACTGGATCTGGGATCTCGATCACAGTTGAGCCACCATTCCGGCAGCGCAATCAGCTGCCGGAATTCTTTCAAATTTGTAATTCTTCAATCATCTTGAGGTTATGTTTGTAGGTCAGAATGAGTGGCGGTCATTGCAATCACCATTATAAAAAAGGCCGTCATCATAAGAAACTGCCAAATCTTCGGAGCAGACATGACTAGGATAACCAAGATCTCAACAGGCGTATTAGCGGCAATAGCTGGGTTTAGCTCAGTCGCCTATAGTGCAGAGAAGTCAGAAGGTTTTGTTGAAGGTAGTAAATTTACCGTTACCAGCAGAACATTCTATTTCAACAGGGATAATCGTAATGGTGAAACTGCACCAGGGGGGCGGGATATTCTGAGGCGACTGCTCAAGCATTCATTGCGAAATTCAATTCTGGTTACACCCAAGGGACGATTGGTTTCGGACTAGATGCTTTCGCCATGATCGGCTTGAAATTGGACACTGGTGGCGGACGCAATGGTGGGCGAAGTTCGTTTGATGTTCTTCCAGTTGACAGTAACGGGGATGCCCGTGATGAGTACACTAAAATTGGAGGCGCCGCGAAGATTCGCGCCTTTGATACGGAGCTCAAAGTAGGCGACGTGTTTCCTACCAGCCCAGTAGTGTATTACGGTGATTCGCGTCTACTTCCTGAGTCTTTTAGAGGTACTATATTTTCCAATAACAGCATCAAAGGCCTGACATTGCAAGGTGGCCGGCTCCATTCTATGAGTCAGCCTGTATCAAGCGATATGAGGGATGGTTTTGCGACCTTCTACGCAGGCCCTGTAAACTCACCAGGAATGAGCTATTTCGGTGGTGACTACGTTCTAAATGAGAACGTAAGTTTCGCGTTGCATGCTGGCCAACTTCAGGATGTATGGAATCAAACGTATTTCGGTACGAACCTCAGCTACGCTCTCACAGATAATCTCGCGTTGATCGGTGGTTTTAATTACTATCGTGCAGTTGACGAAGGCAAGAAGTTATTAGGTGAATTTGATACCAATATTTGGAGCGGGCGTTTTGGTGTTCAGTTTGGTGGCCACACACTCGCCTTAACCCACCAACGAAACAATGGCGAAAACGACTTCGACTATTTACGACAATCCGACTCTGTTTTCTTGGACAACTCAATACAATATAGTGATTTCAACGCCCCCAAGGAAAAATCTTGGATGCTGCGTTATGATCTGAGCATGAAGTCGTACGGGGTTCCTGGACTCAGCTTTATGACGCGTTATGGCCGAGGTAGTGATATTGACTACTCGAGTGCGAATAGTGTCTACATGCGCCGTGATGCCGAGGGCAGTCCGCTCGTGAATCAAAAGAGGTGGGAGCGCGACATCGAAGCAAAATATGTAGTTCAAACTGGAAAAATGAAAGATATGTCATTCCGCATACGCCAGTCTAATACACGCGCGACTCAATTTGAGTCTGACCTGGATGAGTTTAGGCTAATTGTAGAATACCCTCTTGTTTCTTTGTAAGCGGGCTAGACGTAAACGGAACAAAATTTGATTGTGAACTTGGCCTTGATCTAATTTGCACGTCGCTATTTTTATAGATTTTTAGCTATGAATGTTTGCGTGCAAGTTTGATTGGGGGCTGATTGATCTTTCAGCCGTCTAGATCACTGTTAAAGCTAGCGCCCTTTGGGCGCTTTCTAATTCAAATCTTGTGGTTTAAGGCAAATTCAAACTAAAGGGTGTGGGTTACGACATGAAGACTATTAAGATTTCAGTTTTTATCGCGCTTGCTTTTGCGTCGCAATTTATTAATGCGCAAACGCAATCGAAGACAGACGTTGAAAGGGTTGAGCGCGCCAACAAGGTTGCGCTCGAGAATTATGCCAGCAAAGTCGGCGAACCAGTTCCTGAAGTTAAGGATTATGTGTATGGCATGAAGCTAGACGTTGCCAAGACTATACATGTTTCCCCACCAGTAAAATATTGTGGAAATGTCGATAGCTATATGAGTTATCAGGACTCTCAAGGAAAGCTTCACTCCATTCGATATATCCTGCAGGGCGACTGTCCCCAAAAGCGTTAACGCAATTTTTTACCATGACCCCTCGGCTACGCTTCACTGCCTATTTCGCCGTTATCAGCCTCCATCGCAAATCCTTTCATGGCATGTGGTAGGCCGAGGGTTAGCGGACTGCTCATATGCACGCCGACAGTGCGTTTCTATCGGCTCGCCATATACCGGTTGGCGCTAGTTTGAATTCGAGCATGGAGACGTGAGTTCTCGGCCTTACTGATCCCCCCTAAACACATTCCCCTCTAATTTGATCCTCCCCTACCATCAAATAGACCGTACAAAGAGTAGCACCATTCGCTTGATGCCAATGCTTACTGCCATGTCCGCTGCGTCGAAGCTGATGACGGCCAGTTAAGCCAGCACCAGGCTAGAAGGCTTGCATGCAGCGGGAAGCGGTTTCGTATGTGGTGCTCAACATGATTGGAGGCCTGCCTCGCAACAAGCGCGTCCTTTCGTTTGGTCAAAATTGTGTAGGTTCCTCCGTTCAAGAATAAGCGTGTGTCATTTCTCCGTGTCTACGACAACCGACTTTGCCGGTATAGCACGCACTTTTCGTTTCGCGCCTACCAGGGCTAACGTTTCCAGCAATGCAAGTCGCCGGTAGTGCCGAGCGATGTAGCGGGTACAAAAGAAAATCAAAAAAAACTGTTTCAATCGGGTGAGGTTCATGATCCCCCAAAGCCTCTCGCTTACCTATTTTCTGATCATCATCCAGTTGTATGTGACAGCTCTTGTCGATGCATCACTAAATTTTGCTCTGGACTCGAAGGCTTGAGAACTCTTCGCTCCATCAGCGTGGCCACCGACGATGTAGATCATCAATCACATACGGGTGTTCATGCCTTTCTGCGTTGGTGTCGTCAACATGGGCACGATTGTCTGATAGTTCATCATGAGTGTGCTCGACGATTTCTCGATCATGAGCTGGTCGCCAGATGAGGCTACTCATGATAAGCGAGCCTGCTGCCAAGACCGCTAGCGCAATGAACGATGCGGCCAGGCCGTAGTGTGCTCCCAACCATCCCGCCAGAGGGTAAGTGATTAACCAGCAGGCATGGGATAAGGCGAACTGGGCAGCAAATAATGCTGGACGATCCTCAGCATGTGCTGAGCGACGCAAGATGCGACCGCTAGGAGTCTGGGCAAGGGAGTAGCCAACCCCAAGCACCAACCATAGTGGTAGAAGCAAGTTATAAGTGGTGACGTTAATGCCAACCGCTAAACCCGCGACCAATATCCCTCCGCCGAACAGCATGGCAGTTCGGTCTTTGATGTTTTTCAGCAGCCTGGGCAAGACCAAGGCTGACACCATCGACCCTCCCCCAAACGCTGCCAGGGCCAAAGCAGTGGAACTCTGAGGCAGAGCGAAGCGCGACTGCACCAGAACTACTGTATTGACGATCACCATGGCGCTAGCGGCAGCTACCGTAAGATTGAGCGCCAACAGTCCCCGTAACCGGGGCGTAGCTAGGAATATGCGCATACCACGGGTGGTTCGTTCATAAATGCTGCGTCGTGGTACCTGTTTCGCTTTGGGTAGCAGCACCGTAGCGACTAGAGCCGCAGAAGCAAGGAAACCAATGACCGTACCCGCGAACAGATTATGAAAGCTGATCACGGTCAGCAGTGCAGCGGCGAGCATCGGACTGGCAACACTTTCGAGATCGTAGGCCAGACGCGATAGTGACAAGGCACGGGTGTAGTCATCCTCATCCGGCAGGATGTCTGGAATGGTCGCCTGGAACGTCGGAGTGAACGCTGCCGAAGCGGACTGAAGGACGAAAATCAGCACGTAGATTTGCCAGATTTCCGTTACAAACGGCAGTGCAAGTGCGACCAGTGCTCGCACAAGATCCAGTGAAACCAGCATTGCCCGACGCGGTAGACGTTCTGCAAAAGCCGCTGCAATCGGTGCAACGCCGATGTATGCCGTCATCTTGATTGCTAACGCCGTACCTAGGACGGCGCCGGCTTGGGCTCCTGCGAGGTCGAACGCCAGTAGTCCTAATGCGACAGTGGCAAGACCAGTCCCCACAAGCGCAATCACTTGTGCGAGAAAGAGGTGGCGGTAGGTTCGATTGGCTAAGATTTTCAGCATGAGAAATCTCACATAAGGACACACGCGCCCAGTTGGTTGCCGAGCTTTTCTCGAATTAACAAAGCGACGAGTTGTTCGCTTATCGAGGATTCGTATCCCCCTGGGGGGGATATGAAGTCATCCTAAACTAGAGCCGGCATTAGCTCAAGAAGCAGCCGATCAGTCGCTCATCGAATATTTGCGAAATCAAGCAGGATGCGCTTGCTCGGTGAAGGCACTTAGCCATACGCTGCCGGGCGTGAGACCTCTCACGGATATAAAAATATGAGCAAGGAGCAGACCCTGATGAAGCTGTCCGCCATTTTGATCGCCGCTTTACTTTCGATTACGTCCGTTGCTGCCTTCTCGCACAGCGGCGGTACTGATTCAAAAGGTTGCCATCGAAACCATAAAACCAACGACTACCACTGCCATTAAATGGCAAAAGCCCAGCGTCAGGCTGGGCTTTGGTGTGAGCTGGTCACTTCAGATCTGAAGGGGCCTGGGTGTCTGACGGACGCTGTTTAATCCGCTCGTGATAGCTAGCGCAACAGATGTACTGCTAGACCAGCGAGCGCACAGGCCATCAGTACCTGAATGACGCCGCGCTTGAAGCGGAACAATGCTATTGCCGCTGCGATGGCGATTACTGCTGAAGGCCAGTCGAGGTTGCCGCTGAAGCCTTTCGGCCAAAGCACGTGATACCCGAAGAAGCACGCCAGATTGAGGATCACCCCAACTACGGCGGCGGTGATGGCGGTAAGCGGTGCAGTGAACTTGAGTTCGTTGTGGGTCGACTCAACCAGAGGGCCACCCGCAAGGATGAACAGGAACGAAGGTAAGAAGGTGAACCAGGTCACCAGGGCAGCTGCGACAGCTCCGGCCAGAAACACCTGATCAGCCCCGAACACTTGCGAGACATAGGCCCCGACGAAGCCGACGAAAGCCACCACCATGATCAGCGGCCCTGGCGTGGTTTCCCCCAGCGCAAGGCCGTCGATCATCTGTGTCGGGGTTAGCCAGCCATAGTGACCGACTGCGCCTTGATAGACATACGGCAGTACGGCATAAGCCCCGCCGAAGGTCAGCAATGCAGCTTTGGTAAAGAACCAGCTCATCTGGGTCAGGGTTCCTTCCCACCCAAAGAGCGCGGTCAAAACACCCATCGGCAAAGCCCATAGCACGGCACTAATCAGTGCGAGTGAGGCCAATTTCAACCAGCTGAACCGAGCATGTTCGGGGGACGGCGTGTCGTCATCGATTAAGGCCGGGCCGAAGGATTTTTTGGCGGCGCTATGGCCACCGGCTCTGAATTTTTCGGGTGCCATTCGCCCCCCGAAATAGCCAATCAACGCTGCCCCTAAGACGATCAGCGGGAACGGAACATTGAATGCAAAGATGGCGGCAAATGAAGCCGCTGCTATCGCCCACAGCCAATTATTCTTCAGTGCCCGAGAGCCGATTCTATGCGCCGCCTGCACCACGATGGCCGTCACGGCGGGCTTGATGCCGTAGAAAAGTCCGGCTACCACGGGTACTTCGCCGAACGCGATGTACATCCACGACAGCGCGATCAGGATGAATAGTGAGGGCAGCACAAACAGCGCGCCGGCGACCACGCCTCCCCACGTTCGATGCATCAGCCAACCAATGTAAGTCGCCAGTTGCTGAGCCTCGGGCCCTGGCAACAACATGCAGTAATTGAGGGCATGTAGAAATCTGCGTTCTGAAATCCAGCGTCGCCGCTCCACCAACTCCTGATGCATGATCGAGATCTGGCCCGCAGGCCCGCCGAAGCTAATGAAACCGAGCTTCAACCAGAACCAGAACGCCTCACGCAGACTAATCTGTTCAGGCCTCAACGGATTCGCTTCAACCTCTGGTGCCATAACTTTACTCATTGGGTTGCTCCTCTTTCACAAACCCGGCGAGCAGGCCGTCGAAGATGGCGCTCGCGGCAGCCAGAAGTTGGTCGTCGTCGGAAATGGTCTCTCGCAGCCCAGCAAGCACCCGCTCAATCCCGGCAGCCTCCACCGGCTGAATATCGCCAACATCGAGGTAATGCACAAGGGCAGCAATGCGACCTAGACCTTGTATCTGGATTTGAAAACTGGCCTGTAGGGTTTCAAAGGTGACGCGGTTACCAACATGGCTGAAGGTTGCGTCATCAAAATCAAACCCCAAGGCGTTGACTGGGCAGTCCTGTGGAGTGTTCAGCCAGACGATCTGAGCTTGCGGGTCGATGAAGCGGCGGATCAACCAGGCACAGGCGAGCCGGTCGACCCAGGGACGTTTACGCGTTGCCCAGATACGGCCCTGATAATCGCTGAGATTGAGTACCGATATCGGTTGATTACTGCTGTGCGGCTCATCCGGCGACAGGGCTCTACTGACTGCCGTCTCTAACTCCTGTAGAGCCGCATCAATCTGGTGCTTTGGTTCACCTGGGAAGTAATCGATGCTCGCTATCTGATCGTAGGCTTTGCGCAGCTTGCGGATTTGTTTGGTCGTCGCCAGCGCATTTTCAGCATTCAACTGCTCACGGCAGCCTTCGATCTCTCCACCAAGTTTGGTGTAGTCATCCTTGCGGTCGAAAAACTCGATAAAGCGCTCACCGTTGGGATCAACTACAGGCAGGAGGTAGGCGGTGCCATTGATGGCCAATATGTCTCGTTCGACAGAAGTCAGAGCTTCGCGGCAAGCGCTGGTATCAGGGAGCAGGTAAACACCGTCACGGAGTACAGCGGCACCTGAAGCTTTCAAGGCACGCCAGGCTCGCATGCGCTCGGTGGCGTTGGCGGTGGGTAAGCCAAGGATCAATGCGAGCCAATTTTTCATGTAGGAATATCTACTCGATATGTAGTAATCGCTACGCTACTCCTTGCTGCAAGGCTTGGGAAGCGGTGCTCAACAAAAGCAGTTGTTCAGAGGGCATTCGGAAGAAGGAACAGACACGCAGACTTGCGGTGGTCATTGCGAGCGAAGCCAAGCTTCCATTTTTTGCAACCTTCCTCTACGTAAAAGCACCGGTTTCCCTAAATCCAACATCACCAACAATCCCTGCCTTTCGCATGTTGAAGGGAACCAATCAGCGATTTCGACGTTGCAGCGTTTGGCGTCACCTACCGCCCACTTAATAATCATGTCTGCTGCGGCACGGTAGTGATCCGCCATGAACAGCCTTTTGCCGTCTTCTGACCAGCCTCTCATCGCAAGCTCGTCGGTTACGTCGATGAGTCCAGCGTCTCCAAAGAAATCGGTCGTATCTGGATAATGAATACCTGCCAAGGACACCTTGGCCACGCCGGATTTTCGGTCGAAGTAAGACAGGAAATGCCATCCTCCCGTTGTACTACCTGGATCTGGAAAATTGATCGCAGCTTTGCCAGTGATGTAGTGCGTGCGGGAAACGCGTTTGAGATCAAAATCGAAAAGCGGCTGGTTCATGGGAGTGTTTTGAGCCGGGCCAGCCCCTGTTTGATATGACCAGCGTTCTCACCAATTGTGTAAAGCGCACCACGGACGTTGTCGCCGACTTCCGCATGTCCCTGGGCTTCCACCTGGAGGGTCAGCTCCATGAGCGCAGCCTCAAGGGCCAGCTGGTTTTGGTACATCCTTTCCAGCACATCTGATAGCGAGTATTCACTGGGCATCTACATGGACTCCTTGATGTCGACCCAGCATAGCTCGATGATGAGTCAGCAAGTGTCTTGCGGGTATAGGCATACCCTGAGAGCACCTTATGAGCGTCCCGTCCCTAAGTAGTCTCAAGGTGTTTGATTTGCAAGCTAGAACAGCAAGAAGCCCGAAGGACAGAGATGCCCGCTAGACACTTGGTCGGTTTTTATTGACCCGCCGTACCGGATTTATCAGAGGCCGGGCCTCCATTGAAGCTAAAATCGGTGGTGCCGTTGGTGATCCATTCGACCAGCTTTTCCTTGTGAGTGTAAGCCACCACTCCACGTTTTTGAGTCGGATCGAATCTTAAGACGCGCCATATACCGAAATCGGGGCCGAAGTCGATGAACACGGGTTTGGAAACCCACCAGCGAGCAAAAAGCTTGCTGCGGGAATGCCAGCTAAATGAAGCCAGTCCATTCTCCGACACTTTCGACAAACCCATTCTGAAGTTGTACCTGTCGAACTCAGTCCGCGTGCCATCGATCACCCAGATCATATTTTGATAGTAGTTTTGCCTCGCGATTTGCGCATTCCACGCCATCCGGCCACCCAGTCCACCAACATCCGGCCACCCGTTCCACGCTCATCCGGCCAGGCAGTCGGAGCGCAGCGACGCAGGATGCGCATTCCACGCCATCCGGCCACCCAGTCCACCAACATCCGGCCACCCGTTCCACGCTCATCCGGCCAGGCAGTCGGAGCGCAGCGACGCAGGTTTGCATTGTTAGTCTGAAGTCCCTGTCGTCGTCAATTTCGTTGCGCGTCTGCGCATCGATTCGCCCTTCAGTTCGATCCGATAAGCGTTGTGCACAGCGACGCAGGTTTGCATTGTTAGTCTGAAGTCCCTGTCGTCGTCAATTTCGTTGCGCGTCTGCGCATCGATTCGCCCTTCAGTTCGATCCGATAAGCGTTGTGCACCAGCCGGTCGAGGATCGCGTCGCCCAAGGTCGGATCGCCGATCAGTGCATGCCATTTGTCCACGGGCATCTGGCTGGTGACCAGCGTCGAGCGGACGGATCGCCGATCAGTGCATGCCATTTGTCCACGGGCATCTGGCTGGTGACCAGCGTCGAGCGGTTGCCGTAGCGGTCGTCCAATAGCTCAAGCATGTCGCGCCGTTGCGGTGCGGTAAACGGCGCCAGGCCCCAGTCGTCCAGGATCAGCAAGTCGGTCTTGGCATAGCCCGCCATCAGTTTCGCGAATCGACCGTCTCCGTGGGCCAGGCCCAGTTCCTCCATCAGGCGCGGCAGACGCAAGTAGCGCACGCTGTAGCCGTCACGGCAGGCCTTGTGGGCCAGCGCGCAGGCGAGCCAGGTTTTGCCTACACCGGTCGGGCCGCCGATGATCAGGTTCAAGCCATCGCGCAGCCATTGGCCGCTGCCCAGTTGCAGGATCAGGGACTTGTCCAGGCCGCGTGGGCTGCGGTAATCGATGTCTTCCAGGCAAGCGTTGTGGCGCAGTCGTGCCAGTTTCAGCCGGCTGCTCAGACGCGTGTTTTCACGTTCGGTCAGCTCGCGGTCGATCATCAGGCCGAGGCGTTCGTCGAAGCTCAGATCATTGATATCGGGCGTGGCGTGTTGCTCGCTCAGCGCCTTGATCATGCCGTGCAGGCGCAGGGTTTGCAGCTTGTCGAGTGTCGGATTGGGCAGCATTTTGGTGCTCCTTTTTCAGGTCAGTGGTAGTAGCCAGGGCCGCGCAGGTTGATGTGTTCGTCGGGCAGTAGCGGCAGGTTTTGCTGGNCGCCCAGTGCCAGCGCTCGCTGGCAAGCGGCTTCCAGCCGCTCTTCGCCGTGCTGCTTGCTCAGGCGCAGGATGCCCAGGCAGGCGCGGAAGCCGTGCTGAGGATGGATTCGGCGCTCAAGGATGTAGGCGATAACGCCAGCGGTGTTAGGCCCGGTCTGCTCGGCCCAGCGGATCAGCCGTTGCGGTGTCCATTCGGCGTGCTCCCGGTGGCTCTTGGGCATGTGCTCGGTTTGGGTGGTGTGGCGGCCTTTGTGCAGCGAGCGCAGGTGACTGGCCACCCGCTGGTTGGCGTGGAAGCACTCGACGGTCTTAGCGGTTAGCCGCACTTCGAGTTGGTGCTTCACCAACTGGTACGGCACCGAGTAGTAATGGCCCTCGACCTCGACGTGGTAGTCGATGTGCACCCGCACCTTTTTCCATTCGGCGTAGATGTACGGATGTTCTGGTAGCGGTTGCAGTGCGGGTTGGTCGATGGTCTCAAAGGCCGAGCGGCGTGAGCCGGGCAGCTTCTTGAAGGGCTTTTGATTGAGGCGTTCGAGCAGCAGGCTGATTGCCGTGTTGAGTTCGCCCAGCGAGAAGAACTGGCGGTTGCGCAGCGCGGCGAGGATCCAGCGCTCGACGACTTGCACGCCGACTTCGACCTTGGCTTTGTCCTTGGGTTTGCGCGAGCGAGCAGGTAATACGGCGATGCCGTAATGCTCGGCGAGATCGCGGTAACTGGGGTTGATGTCGGGCTCGTAGCGATGCGCCTTGGTGACGCCGCTGCGCAGATTATCGGGCACCAGGATCTGCGATGTGCCACCGAAAAAAGCAAAACAGCGGGCGTGCGAGCCCAGCCAGTCAGGCAGCTTCTGCGACCAGGTGGCCTCGGCAAAGGTGTAGCTGGACGCGCCGAGAACGGCGACGAAGATCTGCGTTTGGCGGATCTCGCCGGTTCGCCGATCAATGACCGGTACGGTCTGGCCGGCGTAATCGACGAACAGCTTTTCGCCGGCACGGTGCTCCTGGCGCATGACCACGTCGACCTTGGCGGCCCAGAGGCGGTAGTGCTCGCAGAACCAGCTGTATTGGAAGCCTTGCGGGTGGGCGAGTCGGTATTCCTGCCAAAGCAGGGCCAGAGTTACGCCGGGGCGGCGTAACTCCCCGTGTACATGAGCCCAGTCTGGCACCGGCCTTTGATCGCTGGGAACGGTGGGCGGCGGCGGAAAAAGATGCCGTTGTAACTCGGCGTCAGTCAGCGCAGAGGGCCAGGTCAGGCCGCTGGCAGCAAAGCGATTGAGGTACTCACCGACGCTGGCTCGGCCTACTTGCAAGCTACTCGGCGTCAGTCAGCGCAGAGGGCCAGGTCAGGCCGCTGGCAGCAAAGCGATTGAGGTACTCACCGACGCTGGCTCGGCCTACTTGCAAGCTGCCAGCGACCTGGCGGGCAGATAGGCCGACCTCGAATTTGAGACGTAGCACTTCTCGAATTTTACGCATGGATAAACGCTCCACGACGACCTCTCTGCTTCGATAAAAGAGGACCAGCGACCTGGCGGGCAGATAGGCCGACCTCGAATTTGAGACGTAGCACTTCTCGAATTTTACGCATGGATAAACGCTCCACGACGACCTCTCTGCTTCGATAAAAGAGGTCGATGGTAGTGAATAATCCTGCGTTGCTGCCTGCCTTAAGGGTGGCCGGATGAGCGTGGAATGGGTGGCCGGATCATCGTGGAATCAGTGGCCGGATGTTTATGGAATAGGTGGCCGGATGGCCGTGGAATCCGCAAGTTGCTGCCTGCCTTAAGGGTGGCCGGATGAGCGTGGAATGGGTGGCCGGATCATCGTGGAATCAGTGGCCGGATGTTTATGGAATAGGTGGCCGGATGGCCGTGGAATCCGCATCGCGATTACCTCTTCAGGATGTATCGTCGATCTCTGAAACTCAATAACCATCCCTGAAGGCGTTCGGACATCTGCTATATGTCTCTCCCCTGAGGACGCTTGCAACACAACTTCCTGCCACTCGGTTGGGAACATATTCTTCCAATCGCGATGCCATGCCGTTTCCGTTTCCCACCACGGATCGCAATTGTCCAAACGTTTATGAGCCCAATGCCAGACGACATGGTTCCCGCATTTAGCGACAGTCTGGGAACCACAAAAACTGCAAACACCACGTGCTTTTGGAGTGGCCTCTACACGAGCGCCTTCAAGCAATGAGTATTTCATTTTCTTCCTTGATGATAAAAATGAGGGGCGGTAGCTCTTAACTTCCTAGTTGTCAGTACCTTGTGACCCACAGGACGAAAGACAAATATCTGAACACGGTAGTCGTCGTGTCGCTCTGGCCTCTTTCAACAATTGCTCAGCGTACATAGCCGGATCATCATCTGGCAGCGGGTAGCCTGCAGCAGATAGAGCTTCGGCGCGCTCTTCAATGAGCAGACGCTCGGGATCGCGAACCGTTTGGTAGGCTCTGCCTGGTACGCGTCGAGTCGTGTCCATTCTCGGCTCCCCAGAAGGCTGATGGCTAAGAGCGACTAAATTACTTTTAGAACGATAACAGAACGCTCTGAATAGCGATGCTCCGCTGCGAGTCACGAGGGAGGGTGCGTTACGATCTATGTTTCACAGAGACGCAAACACCAAGCAAGCGGAGCGCGCAGGCGTGAGGGATGCGAGCCCGCAGGGTCGAGACACGCCTTGGCGGGGCTCGATTTACGGCAGCCTGACGCCGCAGGCGGCACGCCATCAACGCCAACAAGAGGTAACTCAAATGCCCGACGATGAACTGCGCGAACTGGAGGCCAAGAGACGAAAGGCTTTGTGGATACTTGCGCACATATCTCCAGGCGATTCGAAGGCGTTCGATGCCTTATCCATCCTTGATGACCTTGACCTTCAAGAACGGAAATACTCCCCCAATGCTGACAAGGCACTTGATCTCAACCAGCTTCGGGATTGTGTCACGCTGCAGCATCACAACTCCGGAATCGACATCATTTTGGAGCAGACTATCCCCCAGCCCTGGAGGGAGCGCTTCAATCAGGCGAGTATCGGGTCGACCAGATTGTTAGATGGGCCTTACGCTGCGGACTGGTATAAATTCCTGGCTTGTTGGGAATCAGAGATGCAGCACCTCGAGGCACACAGAACTGCCAGAAGTAAGCCCAAGCTGGATTGATGCAGACGGAGAATAGACGTGGAACGAGACAGCGATGACACCGTGTATTGCGACATCCAAATGCCGGTGGCTCAAGGGCGTGAGCTATTGGCGTTAGTGAATGCCCTGCGAGAGTCGAAAGCTCATCCAAGTCTCGACAGAGTTTTTGAACACATGCAGGACGAGCTCAGCACCTCAATCGACATCGTTAAGAATCCGCCATCGTGGGGCCCATGGGGGCCGACGCATAACTGAGCCTTTAGTCGGCTATCCTTTCCATTCAGACGAGCAAACGCTGACTGGGAGCATGGAAGACTCAAAAAACGTCGCTCCGGCGCCCTATAACGGGGCGAAAATAACGGCAAAATACACTTTAAGTGGGTGATTGCCATATGCCATACTCGGTTATCAACGATTTTTCGCCCAGCTTGGCCACCTCCCTGATGGAGGTTTTAGTCGCTATGGTAACGACTAGCAGGAGAAGAGCCTTAATGGCGTTCCTGAGAAGCGGAGCTGTGACGGGGCTGCCGTTTGCCGAGTTCTGAGGCTGCTTGTTTATTGAACCTTGGGGGCTTTCGCCAAGTCTGAACTATAGTCGTAAAGCCGCTTGTCGGCTGACGGCAGGTACTGCTTGTGAAGCTTGGTGAACGAGCTCGATAATCCGCACCGCTTTTGCTAGCGAGGCAGTATTACGTTTTTTTCCATTGAAAGCAGTGGTCGCGCATTGGAATTCGTTGATGCACCGTGGAACAAAATTCTTAGAGGATGGAGCTATGACTCTTGAGCGTATGATCGAAGAGGCCCGTAACCGTAACGGTTCTCATGAAGCCAGCCTAAAGGCGGCTCGTGATCGCATGGCCGCGACTAACCACCGTCTGGCACGTGAATTCGCTAAACAAGAAGTCACTGCGACGCTGCTTGCCAAGACCTGCAGCCTCTAATAAATCCCTTCATCCGAAAGCAGCCTAATGGGCTGCTTTTTTTTGCGCGATCACAATGACTCCATACCTCATCACCAGCTTCGAAGAGGCGACGATGGCAGCGTTGATTCATGAGCCATACGGCTATGATCACGCTGACATCTTCAAAAAACCTCAGATCAAGTACATCTATAACTACTTGAAGTCCTTCATGCCCGAGATTCCGAAGGGTAAGAAGACGGTAGGAAGCATCCTGCTTGAGCACGAATACATCGACCGAGACTTCCTCGAGGACTACTCGCGTTTTTACCTGGGGCGTTTCGGCAACGATGGCTACAAGTGCGCTCGGCTTCACTTCTTCAGTTGCGATCTGACTCACAAGCGGCTCGACGCTCTACTGGCGGGTGACGTGGGAGAAATGTTAGATGATGCTGAGGATGACAATGCTGTAAAAACTCTAGAGCAACTCCAGTCGCACTACCTCGGTTTCATGGTTATCAAACCTCTCACCAGGACATTCGTGGGGAAAACCTGCCTTCGTGTCAGTGGTGACCGAGGTGTGGGCAAGAAGAAAATTGACAAGCCTTATGATGTGAATCTCTTTGGCATCAAGCTGACAATCGACTCAATTGCATTCCAAGAACAGGACAAGGTGGTTGCCGCGTGTGCTACCACCGCCATTTGGACAGCGTTGCACAGTTCGCCTGGTCGTAGTGTTAAGGACATTAAATCCTGCAGTGAGATCACCACCGCCGCCCTGAATTTTGTGGACGGTTCCAGTAATGGATTCCCAAATAAAGAGCTTACCAATAAGCAGATCCAGCGAACGCTTGATATTGAGGGGCTGCGATATCACAACAATAGCCTTGAGGAATCAACTCCTGAATCTTTCCGAGAGTCCCTCGTTGCTCACATTAATAGCAACCTGCCCGTCATTTTGACGGGAAAAGTATACGGCGTGGAACCCAACGAAGCTGGTGAGTACGTCAAAGCTGGGCACGCAATTACCGCCCTTGGTTATGACTTCCGGGGTGATTCGAAATGGGTATACGTTCATGACGACCGACTCGGGCCGTACGCACGAGCAGAAATGGTCATGCTTGACGAATTTTTCGGGGAATCCACTCCTGAGGCCGTAAAAGGTCGTTGGGGGCTGGCGATGTCCATTCGAGAACCGGATGCCACTAACTGGGTGGCTCCCCATGAGATTATTGTTCCAGATATCTCGATCATCCCGGCAGATAGAAAGACGCGCATCGACTTCAAGTTCGCTCATGGCACAGCAGAGCGTATTCGTGATCAGGTATTGGGATACCTGGAAGATGAAATGTGTCCTCTACTTGAGATCCCGGTTCCTTCGGTCAGGTACGAGATCAAACTGGCATCGATTGCTCAAGCGCGAGACGATGTCCGTAAACATTACACCCACCGCAAGGTCAATGACGTGTTGGGTACTTACACCCTCGATGAAGAGAGAATGATTCGCTGGCGTAAGGAAAAACTCAGTTTCTTGACTGGCAGCCTCGCACGCTTACAGTGGCAAATTGATGTCTACTGGGATTCCGAGTGTGCTTTCCAGGTGTTCTTGGATGCGACTGACATTCCCTTGGGCAACGCTGTATCTGGCATTTACATTCATGACCCAATTTATGCAGATGCGATGCTGGCCGGCTTCAAGGGGCAGGAGAGCCAGATCGCCGGTCTAGATGATCAGCACTTCTTCCCGGCGTTCACCAGGGCTGTGAAGCAGCGCCGAGATGACTACGAAAGTCATCTCAATAGCATGTATGGGACATTGCGTGCGCCCAACCACATTAAAGAGAACGAGGTCTCGCGGAACGGAAAAGGCACCAACAAGACCGCGAAAAAATTCTGGGATCCGCAACAAATCCGTTTGGTTGATGTTCACGAGGCCTACAAGAAAGTGGCCGATTCAGTGGCTAACGACCCATCCTCTGAGAGTAAGCTTATCTGGGCCATAGGTAAGGACGGCGTGTTATTCGTCGCTGAGGACATTCCAAAACCTGATGAGCTCGGTCACCCAAGTATGACTGGGATGCAGGCCGCTCGGATTGCGGGAGAAATACGGCCAAAGGCTGGCTATTGGGAGGTCAACTTCTTCTCTGGAAGGTACAGCGGTGATTACGCCGATATAGAGAAGACTCAGTTTCTTACAAACGCCGTGTACAAAATTCAGTCACTCTTCCCGTATGACAAGTTTGAAGCTTTTTACCCTTATGCCCCTTCCTCCCAAGGTCTGGTTTCGCCTGATCTAGCGGCACAGGGAGGCGGTGACGATACGGCGGAACCCGCTGCTGTGCTCGCTTAATCCGAATAAACCCGGCTTCAGGGCATCGCCCTCGGTCGGGTTCACTCCTATCAAGCTGTTCACCGCACTGGTGAATGCCCTTTTCTCAGCCTGCATCCAATCTGGGCGTTTATCCCTTCAGAAAGCCAGTGCCAGACTCACGTTTGACTTTTCAATGGATCAGAATGTGCGAGCTACAGGCACTGTCCAGGGAGGAACTGATCTCTGCATACCGCAAGCGGAGCGCGCAGGCGTGCGGGATGAAAGCCCGAAGGGCCGAGACGCAGGCTTTGCCAAGGCTCGGTTCACGACAGCCGCTACCCGCAGGGGCACGCCGTGACCGAAAACTCAGGGTCATCAGAGCTCCGCATTCCATGCATCCATAGCCTCGCTCACAGCCGCGTACCACTGGAGATCATCGAGCTGTAGGGCATTCGCGATTTGCCTGTTGGTATTGCCGTCGACCCAAGTCGGGAGACTCTCCATGGCCTCTCTGAACAGACTGGCTGTAGCGACAGCGAATCGCCCCGTACTTGTAGACTGGAGGCACACGTAGCGCACAGCAGCGCCACTATGGAGCCGACGCCAAGCCACCACCTCAATACAGTCCTGCAGCTCTACAGGGGCCTCAGCAGCGTGATCAGCCTTCTGCCCCACCTCGATCTCTGCCACAGATTGAAATGGCCTGCTAGATTTTCCCGGTTGGTGGACAAGGTGCTGCAACTGCTCACGTGCCGCGATAATCTGATCTCGGAGTTCTTCAGGATCGATGGACATCCCGCCCTCCGGTGTCACCTTGAGGGTCTTCAAGGAGTTCGCCGCTAGGATGAACTCGCGTTCACGCGCTTTCTCACGCTCGGGGCGGCGGTCGGGGCGGATGACGCTCCAAAGCGTTGTGAGCAACTTCAATGAATTCTCCTACCTGAGGCATTGGGCGCGGATCCCGCGATCATACAAGCAAGGTAAGGCGCCTGAAGCGAAAGCCCTGCCCACAATATTGTAGGGCTAACAACCTGTTTGGTATTCAAACCGAGAAGCCCACACAGAGGGTGTCACTTCGGTTCGGGCGAGCTACCCCCTGCTGCATGATGTCATGCGTGCTTAGGATCAAGGCCAGCCGCTTAGATCGTGAGACGGCTGTGTAAAGCATGCTTCGTTCCACAAATTCGCTTTGACTCAGAGTGCAAAGGATCGACGTCTCGTACTCGCTGCCTTGCGCCTTATGAATGGATATGGCGTAGGCAAGTTTCATTCCCAGCCCGAACAAGTCCATCCTGGAGAGGGTCACTTCGAGCCCATTGAAGAAAAACACACCTGAAGTCTGGCCATCGATTGACGTAATGCCAGTCATGATCCCGGTGTTGCCGTTGAACAGATTATGCTCGTAGCTATTCTGAGTGACGATGACGGGGTCGTTAACGCGCAGCCAGTATTTGCCCATCCAGATACCCTGCGTCTCGTCTGTATGCTGGAGGGCGCTTTGCAGGTGTTTGTTTATCTTGTGCCCGGAATCCGGCATGCGATCAGACATGTGTGGCGTCAGGATCTGAGCGTCAGGGATGATCTGCTTGATCTTCGCGAGGTGTGTCAGCATGTCCTGCGTGTTTGTGCAGGGGATCAGATAAACCCCATCGCTCTCGCCATTCCAGAATGGCAAGGTGTCCAGGTGACCAGATCTAATCTTCATGGCGATGTTCTGAAGATGACTGTTGCCGGTAGACCTGTGAACCTTGATCAGGTGGGTCGACGGTATCGCCTTCGATTTGGCCAGTGCATGGAAGAAGATTCCATAACCAACCGGAGATAGCTGACCGGTATCGCCTACTAGCAAGAGAGACAGTTCTTTCTTCGCAAAGGCATTCAGCAGTTTCAGCATCAAGGCGATGTCTACCATGCTGGATTCATCGATAATTACCAGAGGGTCGCCTCCAGTGCTGAGCCCTGAGCTTGCAGTGCTGATTTTGATCAAGAAACTGTGGATCGTGTAGGTGTCTCGGCCAACAGACTCCTTGGCCCGCTCCTTGGCTTTTCCGCTCAGTGCTAAGACATGCACAGGGCGGTGCTGAGAGGCTATATCAACGATGGCTTTCAGCACCGTTGTCTTGCCCGTACCGCCAAATCCAGTCAGCGTGCTGATGCGATTAGTAAGCGCCATCAGCACTGCGCTTTTCTGGTCTCGGGTGAGTGAGTGTCCAGGCACGCTCTTACCGTGTGCGCAGTAATCTTCAATCGCTTGCTCCAGTTCCTGCGGAGAACCGTGAAGCAATGAGGCCTGAGCGGACAGTAGACTCGCGACTCGCTGCTCGAGTTTACTTTCGACAAGGGCCGCTCCCAGTGGCTGGATAAGCGTCGTCCCTTGATACTTCTTAACGCATACAGCACGCCTTTGTAGGGCGCATTCGATAGCTTGGTCTACCAGTCTGGCGGATGGAAGCTTCTGCATCAGGGCGGCTTTTAGCTCTTCTATTTCGTATGCGGTATGGCCCTGATCCAAGCGCACATAGAGCAAATTCTCCACAAGGCCGGCCAGCCTGCGTGGGTCATCACGAGGTATGCCTAGCTTGGCTGCTGCGGCGTCTACGATTTTCCACATGTTTGGGTGGATGCCTTGAAACGCAATGAGGCTGTACGGATTAAGCTTCAGGCGCTCTACCGTATCCGTCTGGCAAACCTTGAGAACGCTTTTGGCGAGCCCAGGATCGAAGTCGTGCTCCATGAGAAATTCAATTGTTGAAATCTCATCCTGCAGTGTCCTCCAGGCATCCACGACCTTTTGGGCGAGATCAGGATTAATCAGTTCCGCCAGGTGGCTGACTCTGCCTGCAGTCAATGCCTGAGCAAGGTTTTCTGCGCCAAATGCCCTGACCAGTTTCGAGACTTTCGCTTTGCCGAATGACAGCCCGCGAAATGCAGGATGCTTTATCAGCAATCTTTCCACATATGCCGCTATGGGCAGGTTTACGATGTGACAGCTTTCGATCAGAACGAAATCCCTGTACTGATCATGCCCTGTGATCGAGCCTTTGAACTGCCAGCATTCACCGGGTTGAGGAATGCGGGTGATGACTTTATAGCTTGCTCTGCATGTGTAAATTTTGTTTTGGCCAATGATGCGCCCGGAAAAGACTGCACCGCCAAAACTGCCTGGCTTCACCGAGCTCACCTGGATCACGCTCGACAGATTGCTCATAGGATGAATGACCGCCCGGAGTCGATCATCAAGTCCTGCTGGCTACTGATTTCCTGTGCAGATGTGCGAAGCAACCGCAGCTCGGCAGAGAGTTGCTCAACTTGCTCGCGGAGCAGTTCGTTTTCCTTCGACTTTTGCTCAAGCATTACTCGCAACCGATTCGCTTCGCGACTTTTCGAATCCGCCATATCAATCGCCAGAGACTCAGGATCTTTGGCCGCAACAAACTCACTGCCTATGCGGCGAATGTCCTTCGCGATGACCTGCTCAAGGGTTTTGCCCTGTGAGCAAAAGATCTTCTTGGCGCTTTCAGAAAACCACTGCCTACGATTACCACATTCATCAGCGATTTTGCTGAAGTTGACGGCGCCAAACTGATTCACAGGAAACTTTTTTCCAGCCTGTTCAAGCTGCAGCACATAGTCCCTGTAGCGGTCGTACGGAGAGCGCTTTTGATCACTGGTCGCCATGCGCGCTTCCTTTAGCCTTCATCCAAAGGACGAAAGGTTCGACAAGCTCTTTTGGGACAAGACCCTCCCTAGGTTCAAGGTCGTCAAAACTGCAGCAAATCTTTTTAGCCTGCATGTCAACTGTAAACATCCCATCACTTGCATCGAGCACCAACTTGAGGGCCCGGCAGGTTTTGTCAAACTTCGCCATGAATCCTTGATCCACATGCGTTGTGTCCGGCAGGGTTACTGGCTGAGCACCATGGCTACGAAGGGCTGAGCGCAGAGCTTCGACCTCCTTCCTCAGTTTCTCTGTCTCAGCTTGAAGTTGGTCTGCTCGCTGAACGGCCAGCTTTCCGACAAGCTTGTCCTTCTTGGACTCCATGTTTCCAGCAGCATCCCAGTGCTTGAAGAATATTGGCCCGAGCAGAGTCCAATAGTCAGTGCTCTGTACCAAGGTTCTGTAGCCAATCTTCTTTTCGTTTACAGGAAGCCCATCGTTGTAAAGTTCGGCGCAGAATCTTGAGTAAGGCGTAACTCCATCGAATGATGCTTTTCCTACGAAAGACTTCAGCTTAGGTATTACTTCGTCTTTAATTCGGGAAATTCTATAGTCGCGGTTCAGCTTTTGAGAGCCTGCAAAGCGGTTTTGGCCCTTTTTTGCACCTTTGCTCATGCAGGAACACCTCTTGGGCTCGAAATTAGCTTCAGGATTGCAGTAGGTCGTTCCAAGGCCATGGGCTTACTCATTGCATCATTCAAATCATGCAGTGAAAGACCCAGAACTTCACACGTAGACCGAATCAGACCCCTAAATTCATCGATCAACGTGAATCCTGTAGGAGCTTCTTGCAGCATGCGGTTAAAGTCTCCAGTGAATGCAAGGAGCTTGTTTCTTGCCACTTTAACCTGCGTGTCTAACTGTGGAGTGAAATACTCCGCATGCGACTTGGCTTCTGCAGTGCGAGCAATCAGGTTGGAAAGCGAGTCTTTCTTGAGCTCTAAGCGCTCCAGGTGCTCTGAAACGATTTCAGGTTTTTCTACCAGGAAGCTTTCACGCGTTTTGATTTCGTTATGCATTTGCTCGAGGCAGTGAGCAGTAACGCTCCATGAAATGATCTCTGCGGCGAGGAATTTGCGACGATTGGCTTTTGGCACAAGGCTTTCAGGCGATGCTCCATTCCTTTTAGACTCAGCGATATAGGCCTCCAGCTCGCTACACTCGTCAGTTAGCACACGAATGTGACCGTATATCCTTGGCAGGTGGTCGACAGTTTTGACCGAGTAATAGCAGCCCCCGCACGGCATACTTATCCCAGGAATGGCACCCAGGTCTTTAACGACGTCCGCTGGGCAGCGATTACCAAATGGGCAGATATGAGTGGGCATAAAGGCCAGCGAGTCGATGGGGCGCTGCCTTGTCTCCCTGACACCCGAAACCACATCATCCTTGGTCTCACGGTCAAAAGAGATCGCACCGAAGTCAATCAGAGACTTCTCCTTGTCTCGCCGGAAAGCCTGCTGAAGCTTCGATGCAACGTCTTCTGCTTTGATGTTAGACATTGCTGGGCGGTCAACTAGCCATCCATGCTCAATACTCAATTTTTGATACTGGGCAACCGATTTTAGGTATGCAGGGTCAACTTTTGCGTAATACATTACATGTTCATCACTGGCATGGCCGGTAATAAATGCGCCGATGATGTGTGGCGGCAAAATTGGGATGTATTCAGATACAACTGATACTCGGCAGGAGTGCGGGGTATGTTCGATTAATTTGCAGGCCTGTCCCTCAAGTTTGATCACGGTGAGATAGTCGTGAGGATCATTAATAGATTCCAGATCCCCCACAGCCTCTGGCATTGCGTTCGTCGCCTCAATGCCCAGCTGAAACCTGCAGAACAAGTCAAAAGAATAAATTAGCCTTTTGAAATATTTCGCATAGGCCTCCGGAGTCAGCACGCCAGGACTTGTTCCCTTCGGAAATAGCGTGATGATTTTGCCATGCTCATTTTCTTCATGGTAGTCATACCAGGTTTCGACATCCATTGCGGGATCGTTAAACCAAGGGATCATGGCTTTTTGACGATCCAGCAGTTCAATTACCGTCTTCGAAACAGTAGCGTCCCAGGGGCCGTTTACTTTGTCAGTGTTGATGCGTAACTTGCAAAGCGCAGGCAGGGGTCTTGAACGATCAATTCGCATATCATAGGTTCGCCTCTCTAGCCAACGTATGTGAATACTACGAACCCCTGTCTCCAGTGCGATGATATTATGTCTGATGTAATTGAGCTGAGGATAGAACACCCACTTCCCTTCGCGTTCAACCGAGTGTTCAATAATTGGCACGACAAACCTTGGAAGAAGTCGCAGCGCCTCATACTTCATGGGGCGATTATCTTCGGATTTAGGCTGCGAAGCGTCAAATGATGGGTTCCGGTAGAACACAATTGGAACGTACCCAAGTTTTTCAGTTTGAACGATTTTTTGGGTGTTGTTCCAATCCTTTGTTTCAATATCTGCCCTGAATTGTTTGTCGAATAGGTTTATTTGTTCGTGATATACCCTTTCGGCTAGGTGAGTTGTGAAAGACTCTATCGCGTAGCAGTATTGGAGAAGGTATGGGAAATGCTCAGAATGAAATGCAGGCTTATTAGAGCTATTCCTTCTTCGCACGATGGGGAAATCGAGCTCAAGTATGGGGCAAACAAAACCAGAAAGTTTCTCGTCGGCGCTCGAGTGAGCCGTCAAGTAGTTGAAAAAGCTGGTGATGTGGTACATGATCTGCTGGATCGTTGAGTTTGACCTGCCTCTGCGAAGAAAAGTGAGGAAGCCTATGTATCCATCGCCCTCCATGTGCGTCCGATTAAGCTCACTTGGGTGAGGAGGAAGCAATCCCGTGGCAGTAGGGTATTCGCCAAACAACCAGGTATTCAGAACTGAGAAGCTCTTGCTGTAAGCGTCGAAAGACTTAATACCCCGAGACTTTTGTAAGCCGGTGTATTTGTCCTGATATTTCAACCACGACTCGACACTTTCCTTGTGCTCATCAGGATAGTCATATTCGCCAGAGGCCAGAGCTTTTCTACTGGCGTGCAAATCATTTTTAGGGCGGACGGCGACCTGGCTACATCTGTCAGAATACAGCCTCTGAACATAGTTCCAAAACGCGGCTGGGGCGATGGGGTACTGGAACCAGTCAACGTCATTTCTTCGCATTAAGACCAAGTGGTCGGCGAGGTCAGCGATGTCATCTGGATTGATGTCTTCGATTCTATGCCAGTCTGTGCAACGAATCATGCGCCATGCGTACCATCCAAAGTTTTTGACGGCACTAGGCTTCATTACGGAGGTAATGTCCGGAATGTCTTCGTAGGGAACATGCGAGACAAACGGTTTGCTCACAAATGCAAGCACCTCGGTATAGGATGCTGCAGCAAACTCATAGAAGTTGGTTCCTTCGTCCTGATTGTGAACCGTGGGCTTCCTAAGGTCAGCCGGGAGCAGGACAGCTCGCTCCTGCCAGAGAAAGTGAAGAATTAAGACGCAGTCTTTACTCAGCCTCTCCAAGGAAGACTTGTTGAGCCAGTCAATAGAGGCCTTCGGAACGACCTGCTTCGCAATTTCTATCGGCGCAGTCTTTTTCGTGCAAGCTAAAGCATTACGCACCCACACTTCATCATAAATAGGTGCATTTGACACGTTCAGGTGGTCATCAAACAGGCGCACGATGGACGCGTTGTAATATTCGTTACGAGCGCCGCTTGTTACCTTACTTGGAGAGATATAGTTCGTGCCAAACAGCTCTTTGCAGACGCAAGCCTTGGCTTTCGTGATCGCCTCTTTAATGGAGCTATCAAGAGGCGCTCCAGTTTTGATAATCTGAATATCCTTAGTCAGGTTAATCATGTTGCGTCCCTTGAATGCGATTCGCCTCGTCCTTCAATACTTCGAGCTGGCGCAGATAAAACTCCTCGCGAATTGTGGTAAAGGAGGCATCGCCTCTTTGCATGACGTACTGGTTAGCATGTTGAATGTATGCTTCGATGATGTCGGTGTCGTGCTTCGCGTACTTCATCGTGGATGTAACGCTGGCATGGCCCATCAGGATCTTCACGTAGGTAATGGGTAGACCAGGAAGGGTTTGACCAGGAACTGGCATGTAATTAAGCGTGTAGGTTCCGTACATATGCCTCAGAGAGTGAGTGCTGATGCCTGTGACGTCCGGCAAGCCTGCCTTCAAAGAGTATTTCTTGAAGGTTTTGTCACGGCTGCTCCTGTCGCTTGCGAAGAAGGGCCTGCCGTCAGAGTTCTGAAACAAGAAATCATGTCCAACGCTAGAGTTGTATTCTAGGGTCAGGTACTTCTCAAGGCTCTCCCAGAATATTTTAGCGAATGGTTCAATCATGAAGGTGACCTCGGTCTCCCGACCTTTCCAGGAGAGAAGCTTATGCTCTTCTTCAGTAATACCAGGCGCTTTCCTCGCAAAGGGGTCGCGTAGGAACACTGCAAAATCGTCATCGTCGATGTCGGACATTCGAACTTGTAGCGCCTCGCTTGTACGCGAACCTGTCGCGGCAAGTAGGGCATATAGCGTCATATCCCTGTAAAATGTCGTGGACTTTGCAGGCTTGGCCTGTCTGAGAAAGTCGATGGATCGTTCTATAGGGAATGGAAGGATCTTGAACGGCTGCTTGTCGTGTTTGCTGTTCCTACGCCCTGCTTTAGCAAACAGCTTATCTCTCTTGCGTTTAGGCAAAACTGAGTTCAGCGAGCCACGAATGACTGCTGCCATCCATGAATTAGCTTTTTGGGCCGAAACCTCATATTGACTTCGATATTCGGCCTTGCTCGAGCAGAACCGACTGAACAGATGGTCAGGTGCTGTCATGTTTTTTGACTCGGCTACCTCAAGAAACCATCGAATAGACGACTCTATTGATTCCGCGATTGAGTTTTGACCGGTTAGCCGTGTCTTCCCTAGGCTATGGGCCAGCGTCTTCGCTATCGGGTTCGTGGCGTCCGTACCGAAGAGGAGATAAACCTGGTAGCTGTAGATGACGGTCTCGATAGTGACCTCGACATCTGCAGGAAATTGGGTTTTCGTCGCCTCATATACGTAGTCGATGAAGCGGCCAACGTGCTCCGAGTAGAGCTTATCGGTGTTTCCTGCGTAGCCCTTACGTGCCAGCCACGTCGTGTAGTCGGTGAACGGTTTGAACTCGCGTGCCTCGTCGGGCATGCCAGGGTCGAGATGAAGCAGGATGTAGTTAGCCTCGCTCGTAACGGGCGCTTCGACCAAGATGAAGTTTTTCATGAGCTCTTATTCCAAATACCACACCCTATTAGCTTTGGGTGTCGCACTTGCCTTTGTCAAGGAAAAAGGCTCAAGTGGGTGAATCAGGCCAACGCAGAAAGCTCCGTCAGCATGGCCGTTGGCCGTCTGCGGAGTGCGCTAAGTGTTTGATTGTAAGGGGAGATGGGGCCACCGGCGGGAATCGAACCCGCGACCCACCGATTATGAGTCGGTTGCTCTAACCAATTGAGCTACAGTGGCGCTGAGAAGGTGCAAAGCTATCAAAAATCAGGTTCAAATGCCACACCAACATTCGTACCACATAAGAACCTACGACCAAGGGATTATGAGTCCCCTGCTCTAACCAACTGAGCTATAGGCCCTCAGTAGGTCGCGGATTATAACGATGGTTTCTCCACTGTGCTATCCGAAAAATCCGAATGGGTCATGTGAAGGAAGGTCGCGGCGAATATGTCGGGAGGCAGGGGCAGGCTGACGATGTAGCCTTGCATTTGTTCGCAGCCTTCGTCGGCGAGGAAGGCTTGCTGGGCGGGGGTTTCCACGCCTTCGGCGATGATGGTGAATTGCATGCTGTGGCCCAGGGCAATGATGGCGCGCACGATGGCGGCGTCGTGGGGGTCGTCTGGCAGGCCGCGGACGAAGGACTGGTCGATTTTCAGGAAGTCCAGGGGCAGGCGCTTGAGGTAGCTCAAGGAGGAATAGCCGGTGCCGAAGTCGTCGATGGCCAGTTGTACGCCCAGGCGCTTGAGTTTATGCAGCACTTCCAGGGCTTCTTCGGCCTGGCTCATGATGAAGTTCTCGGTGATCTCCAGTTGCAGGCAATTGGGTTGCAGGCGGTTGTCGCGCAGCAGTTGCTCGATGCGCCCCAGCAGGTTGGGGTGGCGCAGTTGGGCGCCGGCGAGGTTGACGGAGAGCGGGCCAAAGTCGTCATAGGTCTTGCGCCACTGATGCAGTTGCCGACAAGCCTGTTCCAGGACCCAGTCGCCGATTTGCAGGATCATGCCGTTCTCTTCGGCCAGGGCGATGAAGTGTTCGGGAGGCACGTCGCCAAAGGTGGGATGGCGCCAGCGCAGCAGGGCTTCGGCACCGATCAGCTGTTGGGTCTCCAGGCTCCACTTCGGCTGGTAATACAGAAACAATTCTTCGCGTTCCATGGCCCGGCGCAGTTCGTGTTCGAGGGCGACGCGCTCGTTGGCCTGGGCGGTCAGGTCCTGGGTGTAGCGCTCGACCCGGTTGCGGCCCTTGGCCTTGGAGCGGTACATGGCGGCATCGGCGTTTTTGACCAGGGTGGCGACGTCGATGCCATCCTGTGGGTAGAAGCTGGTGCCGATGCTGGCGCTGATAAAGAACTCGTGTTCGCCCGCCTGGAAGGGCAGGGTGAAGCAGGCCAGCAGTTTATTGGCCAGGTGCTGGGCGTCGCTGGCTTGTTGCAGGCCGGGCAGCAGGATGATGAATTCGTCACCGCCCAGGCGCGCCACGGTGTCGATATCGCGCAGTTGTTCCTTGAGGCGCAAGGCGATGTCTTTGAGCAGCAGGTCGCCAATCGGGTGGCCGAGGCTGTCGTTGATGTGTTTGAAGCGGTCGAGGTCGAGAAACAGCACTGCGCCCTGGCTACCGGTTTCCTGTTGGGTGTTGAGGGCGGTCTGCAGGCGGTTTTCAAACAGGGTGCGGTTGGGCAGGCCGGTGAGCGGGTCGTGGTGCGCCTGGTAGTCGAGCCGCGCCTGGGCGTGTTTGAGGCTGGAGATGTCGGCAAATACCGCCACGAAGTGGGTGATGGACTGCTCGTGGTTGCGCACGGCGCTGATGGTCAGCCAGCTGGGATACAGCTCGCCGTTCTTGCGCCGGTTGGAGATCTCGCCTTGCCAGTGGCCGTTGGCAGTCAGTTGGTGCCACATGGCTGCGTAGAATGCGCTGTCGTGCATGCCGGAAGCCAGCAGGCGCGGGGTATGGCCCAGGGCTTCGGCTTCGCTGTAGCCGGTGATTTCGCTGAAGGCGCGGTTGACCGCGCTGATGTTCTGCCGGGTATCGGTGATCAAGACGCCTTCGGCGGTGCTCTCGAAAACCGTCGCGGCCTGTTGCAGTTTTTCCTGCATCAGCTGGCGCTCGGTAATGTCGCGAGCGATGGTCAGCATGCAGTCGTCATCCCCGATGGGCAGTGGGCGACTGGACACTTCGCACAGGCGGATCTGCCCGTCACTGCGGCGGATATGGCAGACGAAATCACGCACCAGGCCGTCGCGCTGCAGCAGGTCGAGCATGTGCTTGCGTTCATTCAAGTCCACCCAGATCCCCAGGTCCAGGGTCGATTGGTCCAGGGACATCGCACTGTTGAAACCGGTGATGCGGCTAAAGCCTTCGTTGACCTCCAGCAGCAGGCCATCGTGCTGGCGAGTCAGCAATAAGCCGTCGGGCGAGGCGTGGAAGGCTTTGGCGAATTTCTCTTCGGAGGTTTGCAGCCGTTGCTGGGTTTCTTTGAGCTGGGTGATATCCCGTACCACGACCACTAGCGCTTCGATGGTATCGAGCTGGAAGGGTTCGGCAGAAATCAGCCCGATAAACGCCTGGCCGTTACTGCGCAGGAACGGCATCTCCAGGTTGCGGATGCTGCTGCTCTGCACGCGCTTGAGCAGGTTGGGGCCCACTCCCGGGATGCCCCAGATGTTCAGCTCGGTGGCGGTCTTGCCGATGACGTCTACGGCGCTCAGGCCAATCTGGTCCTCGAAGGCTTTGTTGACCTCCAGCAGGCAGCCATCGGACAGGCGGGCGATCACCAATATGTCCGGGCATTGCTGGAACACCGAGGCAAACTTCTCTTGCGAAAGCTGCAGCGCTTCCTCGGTGCGCTTGGCTTCGCTGATATCGATCATCAGGCCACGCATGACGGGCTCATGCCCATGTTTGATCAGGCTGACAATGTCCCTGACCCACAGGCAACGGCCGTCGGCAGTGATCACCCGGTAATCGATGCTGTGATCACGGTGGGCGTGGGTTTCCTGCTGGCAGAAGGTATCGGCGCGGGTCAGGTCGGCGGGGTGGATGATGTTGCGCCAGAAACCGGGGATCAGCCAGTGAGCACGGGGGTAGCCCAGGAGTTCCTCGGCATGGGGTGACACATAGCTGTAGGTGAAGTCGCTGATGTCCGCTTCCCAGGCGATGGCGGACAGGCTTTCCACCAGTCCCCGGTAGTGGTATTCGCTGCTGCGCAGTTCTTGTTCGAGGGCCACCCGGCGGGAAATTTCCGAACTGAGCCGGCGGTTGATCCGAATGACGATGGCCAGCACGGTACTCAACAGCAGTACGGCAGGCAGGCCGTAGAGCAGCAAGTCGCTCCAGAAGGTCCGGTGATCGATGACATTGCCGACCCAGCGCTCCTGGATCTCGTCAACTTCGCTGAGGCTGAGGTCGGCGAGAACTTTATCCAGGATGCCAATCAGCATTTTGTTTTCTTGGGGCGCGGCCATTGCCAGTTGGTAGCGATAAGGCGTTTCGCCACTGACATATAAGCCGTCGAGCTTGAGTTGGCGCAGGCTCCAGACACTGGAGGCCAGGTCCCCGACAACGGCGTCCACCTCATCGGTGGCCAGGGCCTGCAAGGTCGAGCTGACGTTGGGCAGTGCTACCAGGTTCAGGTCGGGATGGTGGGTACGCAGCAGCTCGTGGGGCGCGTAGTTCTCCACCACGGCGATCTTCAGCCCATACAAGTCCTTGAGGGCGCGGGGCTGGGCACCGCCTTCGTGGGCGAGAATGACGATGGGAAAGTCGAGGTAAGGCCGGGAAAATGCCAGGAAACCCTGGCGCTCCGGGGTGGACATGATGCCCGGCAACAGGTCGAGCTGGTTGTTCTTGGCCTGCTCCAGGAGCGCGCTCCAGTTGGCGGGCTCGATCAACTTGATCTTGATGCCCAGGCGTTCCTGGATCAGTCGTACATAGTCAGCGGCCAGGCCCTGGTAGCGGCCTTCTTCATCACGATACTCAAACGGCGGCCATGACGCATCAACGCCAAGGCGCAACTCAGGGTGGGCCGCCAACCAGCCATGCTCTTCATCTGTGAGAGTCAACGCGCCAGCCGTTGCGGTCCAGGTCAGCAGCGACAGCAGTAGCACGGCCGGCAGTCTGGGCATAACGGTCTCGTTATGGCACGGGGAATGTTTCGAGTGTAGACGGGCATTGCGAGGGGGAGTGAAGCGGGGAGGATTTAATCTGCACAAAGCAAAACCCCCAGGCCAGGGCCTGGGGGTTTTGTGATCACTCGTCGAGGAAGGAGCGCAAATGCTCGCTTCTCGTCGGGTGGCGCAACTTGCGCAGCGCCTTGGCTTCGATCTGGCGGATCCGCTCGCGGGTCACGTCAAACTGCTTACCGACTTCCTCAAGGGTGTGGTCGGTATTCATGTCGATGCCGAAGCGCATGCGCAGTACCTTGGCTTCACGGGCAGTGAGGCCGGACAGTACGTCGCGCGTCGCTTCCTTGAGGCTCTCAACGGTGGCGACATCGATTGGCGACTGCATGGTCGAGTCTTCGATGAAGTCACCCAGGTGGGAGTCTTCGTCATCACCGATCGGGGTTTCCATGGAGATCGGCTCTTTAGCGATCTTCAATACCTTGCGGATTTTATCCTCAGGCATTTCCATGCGTTCGCCCAGCTCTTCCGGGGTCGGTTCACGACCCATTTCCTGCAACATCTGCCGGGAAATACGGTTGAGCTTGTTGATGGTCTCGATCATGTGCACCGGAATACGGATGGTGCGGGCCTGGTCGGCGATCGAGCGAGTGATCGCCTGACGGATCCACCAGGTGGCATAGGTCGAGAACTTGTAGCCGCGACGGTATTCAAACTTGTCCACAGCCTTCATCAAGCCGATGTTGCCTTCCTGGATCAGGTCGAGGAATTGCAGGCCACGGTTGGTGTACTTCTTGGCGATGGAGATCACCAGACGCAAGTTCGCTTCAACCATCTCTTTCTTCGCGCGGCGGGCCTTGGCCTCGCCGATCGACATGCGACGGTTGATGTCCTTGATCTCGGCAATCGTCAGACCGGTTTCGGTCTGCAATGCAGTCAGCTTCTGCTGGCAACGAACAATGTCGGCCTGGAAGCGACCAATGGCTTCAGCGTATTTGCTTTTGCCCTTGGCCAGTGCGTCGGTCCAGCTTTCGTCGACTTCATTGCCCGGGAACTGGCGCAGAAAGTCGGCACGCGGCATGCGCGCATCACGGACACAGAGCTGCATGATCGCCCGCTCTTGTGCACGCAGACGCTCAAGGGCGCTACGAACCCGCTCAACCAGGCCCTCGAATTGCTTCGGTACCAGTTTGATCGGCATGAACAGCTCGGCCAGGGCCAGCAGTTCGGCGGTTGCCTGCTTGCTACCACGACCGTGCTTCTTCAGGGCCTTGCGCGCCAGTTCCATCTGATCGGAGACCGCGCCAAAGCGCTGGGCTGCGATGATCGGATCCGGGCCGCTTTCGACTTCTTCTTCGTCGTCGGTGCTGGCTTCAGCCTCGTCGTCGTCGGTTTCGTCGTCCGCTTTCACGGCTTTCGGGTCGACAGGCGGCGGAATTTCGGCAGCCGGCGGCGTAATGCCGTCGTCCGGGTCGATATAACCGCTCAGGACGTCGGACAGGCGGCCACCTTCGGTGGTCACGCGGGTGTACTCGGAGAGAATGTGGTCAACCGTGCCTGGGAAGTGCGCGATCGCGCCCATCACTTCACGGATGCCCTCTTCGATACGCTTGGCGATTTCGATTTCGCCTTCCCGTGTCAGTAGCTCTACCGTACCCATTTCGCGCATATACATGCGCACAGGGTCAGTCGTGCGACCGATGTCGGTCTCCACCGCTGCCAGCGCGGCAGCTGCTTCTTCAGCGGCTGCCTCGTCGGTATCGGAGTCGGCCAACATAAGGGCGTCCGCATCCGGAGCACTCTCGTGTACGGGGATCCCCATGTCATTGATCATGCGGATGATGTCTTCCACCTGCTCTGGATCTGAAATATCTTCAGGCAGGTGGTCATTGACCTCTGCGTAAGTCAGATACTTCTGCTCACGACCAAGGAGGATCAAATCTTTGATACGAGACTGCTGTTGCGCTTTTCCGGACATAACACCCTATCCACTGAAGGTCTTGGCGGGCAAAAAACAAGCCGAGGATTATACCCGAGCTATGACCTCACACGCCAGCTGAGGTCGGGTTTGATGCGGAAACATTCTGTTTTAAGAGGTCGCGCATCTGTTTTGCTATCTGAATTTGCTCTTCAGCCGACAATCCCGGCTGCCTTGCTCTCTTGATGAGCTCATCGAGGGTCTGCGTATGTTGACCCGCAGATAACCTTGTAATGGTGTCTAAAAACTGTTGTTCAAGGTTGTCGCCGTCAATTAACCACTCCTTTTCTGCGAGTGCTTTCAAAAGACGCCCTTGCTCGGTGCCATGCCAGCGGGCCATCAACTGGATTGAGTTTAGCTTAGGATTTTTCTGCACGGCCTCGATCAGGGCAATCAGCACCTGGGCGTAGGTATTGCTCTCATTGGCAAAATGTTCGGCGCTTTCCACCCGGCCCGCCAATTGCGGGTGGTGGATCAGGGTGCGCAGGGCAATCAGCGTCGGGGCCTCTACGGCCACCGGCGTGCGCGGGGCGTAGGCCTCGTCGCGGTCGCCGCGCTTGCCGTTTTTGCTCCAGGGCTTTTTGTCCCATTTCTTGCCGCCGGCACCGGGTTTCTTCGGTGTCCAGTCCTGTTGAGGCACAAAGGCTTCTTGAGGCTGGTGAAAGTCGGCGTAGTCCGGCATGGCGTCGTAGTCAAAGCCCGGGTCGTAGGCCGGTGGTGCCTCCTGGGGCGCGCTATGCACCAGCTGGCTGACCGCCTCGCCGCTCAGGCCGGTGATTTCCAGCAGGCGCTGGCGCATCAGGGCCTTGAGGTTGGCGCCGGGCACCTTGTCGATCAGCGGTGCTGCGAGGGTGGCCATGTGGGCCTTGCCTTCGAGGGAGCGCGGGTCGGCCTCTTCGGTCAGTTGCTGGAAAAAGTAATCGGCCAGCGGTTGTGCGTGCTGGTGGATACGTGCGCGAAACGCATCGGTGCCTTCGGAGCGCACCAGGGTGTCCGGGTCTTCGCCTTCGGGCAGGAACAGGAAGCGCGCACGGCGCCCATCCTGCAGGCTCGACAGGGTGGCTTCGAGGGCGCGCCAGGCGGCATTGCGGCCGGCCTGGTCGCCGTCGAAGCAGAACAGCACGCTGGGCACCACGCGAAACAGGCGCTTCATGTGTTCTTCGCTGGTAGCGGTGCCGAGGGTCGCCACGGCATTGCGCAGGCCTTGCTGGGCCAGGGCGATGACGTCCATATAGCCTTCGACCACGATGATTTCATCGAGGTTGCGGTTGTTCTTGCGCGCTTCAAACAGGCCGTAGAGTTCCTGGCCCTTGTGAAATACCGGGGTTTCCGGGGAGTTCAGGTATTTAGGTTTGTCGTCACCCAGTACCCGACCGCCAAAGGCGATGATGCGGCCACGGCTGTCGCGGATCGGGAACATCACCCGGTCGCGGAAACGGTCATAGCGCTTGCCGGTCTCGGCGTTTTCCACCAGCAGGCCGGCGTCGATCATGGCTTTTTGCTGCAGGGTGTCGCTGCTCAGGTGTTTGTACAGGTTGTCCCAGCCTGGCGGGGCGAAGCCCAGGCCGAAGTCGCGGGCGATTTCCCCGGTCAGGCCACGGCCCTTGAGGTAGTCCACGGCGGCCTTGCGTTGCGGATGGCTTTTCAGGGCCTGGCGATAGAACTCGGCGGCGGCGGTGAGCAGCGGGTACAGCGGCGAGTCGGTGGGTTGGCGCGGTTTGTGCGGTCGACCACTTTCTTCGCGGGGGATTTCCATGCCGGCGGCTTTGGCCAGTTCCTCGACGGCCTGGGGGAAGTCCAGGTTGTCGTGGTCCATGATAAAGCCCAGGGCATTGCCGCCCGCGCCGCAGCCGAAGCAGTAGTAGAACTGCTTGTCAGGGCTGACGCTGAACGATGGGGTCTTTTCTTTGTGGAACGGGCAGCAGGCGGTGTAGTTCTTGCCGGCCTTTTTCATTTGCACGCGCGAGCTGACAACATCGACGATGTCGGTGCGGTTCAGAAGGTCGTCAATAAAGCTCTGGGGAATTAGCCCGGCCATGGCGTTCTCGTCATCACTGCGTGTAAATGAGGGCCCGTGACGCACTCAAGGCGCCCGATAGCGGCGGCTTGATCATCGATTGTCTGTTTGGGCTGTCAGGAAGTGTATCTGTCGAGCATTCACTGACGTTAGTTCCAATCAGTCTTCGACGTGTTTGAAAGTGTTGCCCTGGAGTCCGGTCACGGCCAATGGCGGCCTCGGAAGCTCATCATGGGGCACAGTCGACCTATTGATCGCCTGCCTGGAAAATAAGTGTGCTCGTCAGTAGCCTTGATAGGCTCGTCAGAAGAGACGTGCACCGCTGGCAAAAGAGCCAGTCCTGACGTGTGAAGCTTTGTCTCGGTCGCATGGGCGGCGTCGACGGTGAAGCATCAAGCGATATCCGCAAATGCCAACAGCCCGGCTGAGGGCCGGGCTTGGCAGAAGCTTGCTACGAACGTCTGTGTATTAGTACAGACGAACGGCGCGGCGCTGTTCGCGCTGAACTTTCTTGGCGTGACGCTTAACAGCGGCTGCTGCCTTACGCTTACGCTCAGAAGTTGGCTTCTCATAAAATTCGCGGCTACGAACTTCAGCCAGAACACCGGCTTTTTCGCAGGAGCGCTTGAAACGACGCAGAGCTACGTCGAAGGGTTCGTTCTCTTTTACTTTGACGGCTGGCATCCAGAGCTACCTTCTTTCATTACCGGGAATCAACGTTCTCGTCGCAAAAAATTCGCGGCTGAGGTCGTCGGTTTTTAAGGGTTGCGGATGTTAACCCCTCATTGCCCGGAATGCAAAGCCTCTGATCGAAAACCGCTAGTCGGGAAGGGAAGTGGCGACTATTATGCGCGCCTTCAAATTCAGCCTCTACAAGGCGCAAACCCATGTTAGTACTGGGCTTAGAAACCTCCTGCGACGAGACCGGCGTCGCGCTTTACGACAGTGAACGCGGGCTTTTGGCCGATGCACTGTTCAGTCAGATCGACTTGCATCGGGCCTATGGCGGCGTGGTGCCGGAGCTCGCCAGCCGTGATCATGTCAAACGCATGTTGCCATTGATTCGCCAGGTGCTGGACGAGGCCGATTGCGTTGCCACCGAGATCGATGCCATCGCCTACACCGCCGGCCCAGGATTGGTCGGGGCCCTGCTGGTTGGGGCTTCCTGTGCCCAGGCGCTGGCATTTGCCTGGGGCATTCCAGCCCTTGGCGTGCACCATATGGAAGGCCATTTACTGGCACCGATGCTGGAAGAAAACCCGCCTGGGTTCCCGTTCGTCGCTTTGTTGGTTTCCGGTGGCCATACGCAGCTGGTTCAGGTCGACGGAATCGGTCAGTACACGCTTTTGGGCGAAACCCTGGACGATGCTGCCGGTGAAGCGTTCGACAAGACCGCCAAGATGATGGACCTCAATTATCCCGGCGGCCCGGAAATCGCGCGCCTTGCCGAAAAAGGCGTGCCCGGGCGCTATACCTTCCCGCGTCCGATGTGCGATCGCCCTGGCCTGATGTTCAGCTTCAGCGGCCTGAAAACCTTTGCCTTGAACACCTGGCAGCAAAGCGTCAGCGCCGGGGACGACGGCGAGCAAGCCCGTTGCGACATCTCTCTGGCGTTCCAGCAGGCGGTGGTGGAGACTTTGACCATCAAGTGCAAGCGCGCCTTGAAGCAGGCCGGTATGAAGCGTCTGGTCATCGCTGGAGGCGTCAGTGCGAACAAGGCGTTGCGCCTGTCACTGGAAAAGATGCTCGGCGACCTCAAGGGCGAGGTGTTCTACGCGCGCCCCGAGTTCTGCACCGATAACGGCGCGATGATTGCCTTCGCCGGCTGCCAGCGCTTGCAGGCTGGCCAGCATGAGAGCCTGGCCATCAGCGTGCAGGCGCGCTGGCCGATGGAGCAGTTGCCGCCGTTGTGAGCGACGAATATGAGCCGGGTTCAGCGGGCGTATTTAAAAATGCCGTTCGCGCCCGGCAAACAGGTCGCGTAAATTGCCGCGATGGCGCCATACAATCAGCAGGGTGAGTACGCTCATCGGCAGCAGGGCCGCAGGCTCCTGCCAGGCCAGCAATGGCAGGGTCAGGGGGGTGGCGATCAATGCCGCAAGGGAGCTGGTGCGGGTCAGGTAGAACGTCAGCAGCCAGGCGAGCACCGCCAGCAGCGCCGCCGGTGGATAGATCCCCAGCAGCATGCCGGCCGCCGTCGCGACGCCCTTGCCACCGCGAAAGCGAAAGTACAGCGGGAACAGATGGCCGAGCACGGCACACACGCCGATCCAGGCCTGTTGTTGCAGGGAAAGGCCGGCGAGGTCGGCGATCAGTACGGGTAAAAGGCCTTTGCAGACGTCGCCAAGCAGCGTGAGTACGGCGAGTTTCTTGCCGGCCAGGCGCAACATATTGGTGGCGCCGGCATTGCCTGAGCCACCCATGCGCGGGTCGGGACTTCCCGTCAGGCGGCTGAGCAAGATGGCAAAGGACAGCGAGCCGAGCAGGTAGGCGAGGGTCGCCAGTAACCAAGACATGCTAACTATTCCGGGCGAGGACGCCTTGATTCTAACGGGGCATTGCGCCCTTGTCGTGCTGTGGAGAAGAGTGCTTGGACAGAGTGTTTATCGAAGGCCTGGAAGTCGACACCGTGATCGGGGCCTACGACTGGGAGCGAGGTATCCGTCAATGCCTGCGCCTGGACCTGAGTTTCGCCTGGGACAATCGCCCGGCCGCAGCCGGTGATGACCTGACCCTGGCCCTCGATTACGCCAGTGTTTCCACGCGTATCCAGGCCTTTGCTGCGCAGGCGCAATTCCAACTGGTGGAAACGTTCGCCGAACGCCTGGCGCAGGTCTTGATGGAAGAATTCCAGATCCCCTGGCTGCGCCTCAAGTTGACCAAGCCCGGTGCCGTCCCGGCTGCCAAGGGCGTGGGCGTGGAGATCGAGCGCGGATGTCGCTAACTCAGGTTTACCTTGGCCTTGGCAGCAATATCGAGCGCGAGCCCCATTTGCATGCGGGTCTTGAGGCGTTGGATGGCTTTTTGACTGATATGCGCTGTTCCGCCGTATTTGAAAGTCAGCCGGTGGGGATCAAGAGCGGGCCGTTCTTCAACCTGGTGGTCTCGGCGTACACCGATTTGCCGTTGATGGAGTTGGATCGCCGCTTGAAATCCATCGAGGCCGACAATGGCCGTTATGCGCCAGATCGCAAGGGCCTGCCCCTGGATATCGATGTGTTGCTGTATGGCGACCTGACGGGTAATTTCGATGGGCTGGTGTTGCCACGCGCAGAAATCCTGAAGAACGCCTTTGTGCTGTGGCCGCTGTCGTTGATGGCGCCCGAGCGCGTGCATCCTGAAGTGGGCAAGACGTTTGCCGCGTTGTGGCGCGACGCGCAGATCGATCAGGTGCTGGCCCCGGTTGCCTTCAAATGGCGCGACCAGCAGCTCACCCCGGACCTGTAGGCGTCGGCTTGCCGCTCTGGCTTGCGGTGATATTACTGACGCCATCGCGGGCAAGCCCGCTCCTACACTGAATGCTGTTCTTTGTAGGCTTTCAGGGCGTTGAGCCGTTCGCGCTTGAGGGCTTCGCCCAGTTGCGGGCCCTTGAAGCCTTTCTCCAGCAGTGGCGCCACTGCAACGCCTCGTGCCACCTGTGCGGCACCCCGTAAATAATCCGCCTGTGGATAACTTCGCTGCTCAAGGCCCTTGCGGCCTCGCGCGTCCATTTCGCAGGCGACGACAAACTCTTCAAAGCGCTGTGGCCGGCGGAATACGTCAAAACTCTGCAGCAATTCCAGCAGGGTCGAGGCTTTCAGCTCCAGTGCCCGATGGCCATGGGTGTGATACTCGCCGACCAGTAGCGCCAGTTCCTGGCAGTCTTTTGGCACTTTGAAGCGTTCATTGACCGCCCTGATCAGCTTCAGGCCCCGCTGTTCGTGAGCGATATGCCTGGGTAACTTATCCACAGGGGTCAGGCCCTTGCCCAGGTCATGCAGCAGGCAGGCCCAGCGCACGGTCAGGGGTTGGGCGTGCAGGGCGGCCTGCTCCAGCACGCTCAGGGTATGGATGCCGGTATCGATCTCGGGATGGTGGGCTTCGGGTTGGGGCACACCAAACAGCGCATCCACTTCCGGCAGCAGGGTTTTCAGGGCATGGCAGTCGCGCAGTACCTGGATAAATACCTGCGGCTGATCTTCCATCAGGGCCCGGGAAATTTCCTTCCAACTGCGTTCCGGCGTCAGGGCTTCCAGTTCGCTGGAGTCACTGAGCTGGCGCATCAACTCCAGGGTTTCGGGGGCGATAGTAAAACCGAGTCTGGCATAACGTGCGGCAAACCGTGCAACCCGCAGTACACGCAGGGGATCTTCGGCGAACGCCGGGGAAACGTGGCGCAGCACCCGGGCTTGCAGGTCGCGTTGGCCGTTGTACGGATCGGTCAGGTTGCCGTCGTCGTCTTCGGCCATGGCGTTGATGGTCAGGTCGCGACGGATCAGGTCTTGTTCGAGGGTGACGTCAGGGCTGGCATGAAACACAAAGCCGCCATAGCCCCGGCCGCTTTTGCGTTCGGTACGGGCGAGGGCGTACTCCTCGTTGTTGTCTGGGTCCAGGAACACCGGAAAGTCAGAACCCACGGGCCGATAGCCCCTGGCGAGCATTTCTTCGGTGGTGGCCCCGACGACGACCCGGTCGATATCGGTCACGGGAATGCCCAGCAAGCGATCACGTACCGCTCCACCGACTGTGTAGATTTGCATGAAAAAGCCTCCATTAGCCCTACAGGATAACGCCTGCGCCAGGCCAATGGAGGCATTGCTGCGTCAAAGGTGAACCACGGCCAGGTCCAGGCGGCCGTAATCGTTGTCGTTGTGTTCGTTGCGCGGCGGAACATGGTGGGTCTTCATCACTTGGTCGCCTTGCAGGGTCTCCAGGTGGATATCGAAGCCCCATAGCCGGTGCAGGTGCTTGAGCACTTCGTCCGTAGACTCTCCCAGGGGTTTGCGGTCATGTTGCTGGTGGCGCAGGGTCAGGGAGCGATCCCCGCGCATATCGATGCTGTAGATCTGCACGTTGGGCTCGCGGTTGCCCAGGTTGTATTGGGCCGCCAGGGTTTCGCGGATGGTGCGGTAACCGGCTTCGTCGTGGATCGCGGGCACCAGCAGGTCGTCCTTGAGGTCGTCGTCCATAATGCTGAACAGCTTGAGATCGCGAATCACCTGGGGCGACAGGTACTGCAGGATAAAGCTCTCGTCCTTGAAGCTGCTCATGGCGAACTTGATGGTCGATAGCCAGTCGCTGCCGGCGATCTCCGGGAACCAGCGGCGATCCTCTTCGGTGGGGTGTTCGCACATGCGCCGGATATCCCGATACATGGCAAAGCCCAGGGCATAGGGGTTGATGCCGCTGTAGTAGGGGCTGTCGAAGCCTGGCTGGAAGACCACGCTGGTATGGGAGGTGAGGAACTCCATCATGAAGCCGTCGGTCACCAGGCCTTCGTCGTAGAGGTCGTTCATCAGGGTGTAGTGCCAGAACGTGGCCCAGCCCTCGTTCATCACCTGGGTCTGGCGTTGCGGGTAGAAGTACTGGGCGATCTTGCGCACGATCCGCACGATTTCCCGCTGCCAGGGCTCCAGCAGCGGCGCGTGTTTTTCCAGGAAATACAGGATGTTTTCCTGGGGTTCGACGGGGAAGCGTGCATTGTCCTTGTCGCTGTTCTTGTCGGCGCGTTTGGGGATGGTGCGCCACAGGTCGTTGATCTGCTTTTGCAAATGCTCTTCACGATCCTTCTGCCGAAGCCGTTCCTCCTCGGCAGAAATGGGGTAGGGGCGCTTGTAGCGGTCCACGCCGTAGTTCATCAGGGCATGGCAGGAATCCAGCAGATCCTCCACGGCGTCGATCCCGTGGCGCTCTTCGCATTGCATGATGTACTGCTTGGCGAATACCAGGTAATCGATGATCGAACTGGCGTCGGTCCAGGTGCGGAACAGGTAGTTGCCCTTGAAAAAGCTGTTGTGGCCATAGCACGCGTGGGCCACCACCAGTGCCTGCATGCAGATGGTGTTTTCTTCCATCAGGTAGGCAATGCACGGGTCGGAGTTGATCACGATTTCATAGGCCAGCCCCATCTGGCCGCGGGTGTAGGACTTCTCGGTGCTGAGGAAGTGCTTGCCATAGGACCAATGGTGATAGCCCAGGGGCATGCCCACCGAGGCGTACGCGTCCATCATTTGCTCGGCGGTGATCACTTCGATCTGGTTGGGATAGGTATCCAGGGCATAACCGGCCGCAATGCGGCTGATTTCCCGGTCATAGGCCTGGATCAGTTCAAAAGTCCATTCGGACCCTGTGGAAATGGGTTGGCGCTTATGCTCTTTGGCGGTCATGTCACTAACCTGCGCTGGAAGAGTTCACGGAAGACCGGATAGATATCGCCGGCCGAGACCAGTTGTTGCTGGGCGAAGGTGTCGGCAAAGGCTTCACCGATGCGTTCGTATTCAAACCACAGGGCCTGGTGCTCGCGGGGGGTAATCTCCACATAAGTGTAGTACTGCACGAACGGCATGATCTGGTTGATCAGGATGTCGCGGCAGACGGGCGAGTCGTCGTTCCAGTTGTCGCCGTCGGAGGCCTGGGCGGCGTAGATGTTCCATTCGTTGGCTGGGTAGCGTTCAGCCATGATTTCCTGCATCAGCTTCAGCGCGCTGGACACGATGGTGCCGCCAGTCTCCCGCGAATAGAAAAACTCTTCTTCGTCGACCTCGCGGGCACTGGTGTGATGGCGAATGAAGACGACGTCGATCTTGTCGTAGTTCCGCTTGAGAAACAGGTACAGCAGGATAAAGAAGCGCTTGGCGATGTCCTTGGTCGCCTGGGTCATGGAGCCGGAAACGTCCATCAGGCAGAACATCACGGCCTTGGAGCTGGGGTTGGGTTGCTTGACCAGCAGGTTGTATTTCAAATCGAAGGTGTCGAGGAACGGCACGCGGTGAATACGTGCGCTGAGTTTCTCGATTTCCGTTTCGATTTCCTGGATATCGCCGAAGTTGTCTGGTTCTTCGCGCTTCAAGCGCGCCAGTTCCTCCTTGGCCTCCCTGAGTTTGGCGCGGCTGCTGCCAGACAGGGCAATCCGTCGCGCGTGGGCCGAGCGCAGGGTACGGATGATATTGATCCGCGAGGGGTTGCCCTCGTTGCTGATACCGGCGCGGACGGTCTTGAAGGTGTCGGTGCCGGTCAGGTTTCGTTTGACCAGGTTGGGCAGTTCCAGGTCCTCGAACATGAATTCGAGAAACTCCTCCTGGGTGATCTGGAATACGAACTCGTCCATGCCTTCGCCGGAGTTACCGGCCTTGCCCGGGCCTTTGCCGCTGCCACCGCCTTGAGGGCGCTGGATGTGTTCGCCGGAGGTGAATTCCTTGTTTCCCGGATGAACCACGGTCTGTTTGCCGCCACGGCCGTGATGCAGTACCGGTTCGTCGATATCCCGGCCGGGAATGCTGATCTGCTCGCCGTGCTCCATATCGGTAATGGAGCGGCGACTCACCGCTTCTTCGACGGCTTTTTTGATGTGGTCACGGTAGCGCCGCAGGAAACGCTGGCGGTTTACCGTGCTCTTGTTCTTGCCATTGAGGCGTCGGTCGATCACATAGCTCATAGGGAGCCCTCCGGGCAGCTTCACGTTACAAGCTTCAAGCCGCGAGCTGGAAGCTTAGAGACAAGCGGTCAGCTGCCAGGCCAGGGGCCCGGCAGCATGCGCTTGTCGCTGCCTTACTGCGATTTGCGAACCCGCAGGTACCACTCGGAGAGCAGGCGCACCTGTTTGTCGGTGTAGCCGCGCTCGACCATTCGTGTCACGAAGTCGTTGTGTTTTTGCTGGTCCTCCTTGCTGGCCTTGGCGTTGAAGCTGATGACCGGCAGCAGATCCTCGGTGTTGGAGAACATTTTCTTCTCGATGACCACCCGCAGCTTCTCGTAACTGAGCCAGGTAGGGTTCTTGCCGTTGTTGTTGGCCCGGGCGCGCAGTACGAAGTTGACGATTTCGTTGCGAAAATCCTTCGGGTTGCTGATGCCGGCCGGTTTTTCGATCTTTTCCAGCTCTTCGTTGAGGGCTACGCGGTTGAGGATCTCGCCGGTCTCCGGGTCGCGGTATTCCTGGTCCTGGATCCAGAAGTCGGCGTACAGCACGTAGCGGTCGAAGATGTTCTGGCCGTATTCGCTGTAGGACTCCAGGTAGGCGGTCTGGATTTCCTTGCCGATGAACTCGATATAGCGTGGCGCCAGGTACTCCTTGAGGAAGCGCAGGTAGCGCTCGCGGGTTTCAGCCTGGAATTGTTCCTGTTCGATCTGCTGCTCCAGCACATAGAGCAGGTGCACCGGGTTGGCGGCGATCTCATGGGGGTCGAAGTTGAAGACCTTGGACAGGATTTTGAAGGCGAAGCGGGTCGACAGGCCGTTCATGCCCTCATCGACGCCCGCCGTGTCGCGGTATTCCTGGATCGACTTGGCCTTGGGATCGGTGTCCTTGAGGTTCTCCCCGTCATAAACGCGCATTTTCGAGTAGATATTCGAGTTTTCCGGTTCCTTGAGGCGCGACAGCACGGTGAACTGGGCGAGCATCTTCAGGGTGTCTGGCGCGCAATGGGCCTTGGCCAGGGAGCTGTTGAACAGCAGCTTGTCGTAAATCTTGATTTCATCGCTGACCCGCAGGCAGTACGGCACCTTGACGATGTAGATCCGGTCGATGAAGGCTTCGTTGTTCTTGTTGTTGCGGAAGGTGTGCCACTCCGATTCGTTGGAGTGGGCCAGCAAGATGCCGGTGAACGGAATCGCCCCCAGGCCTTCGGTGCTGTTGTAGTTGCCTTCCTGGGTCGCGGTGAGCAGTGGGTGCAGCACCTTGATCGGCGCCTTGAACATCTCCACGAACTCCATCAGGCCCTGGTTGGCCCGGCACAGTGCGCCCGAGTAGCTGTAGGCGTCAGCGTCGTTCTGCGGGAACTCCTCCAGTTTGCGGATATCGACCTTGCCCACCAGCGCCGAAATATCCTGGTTGTTCTCATCCCCCGGTTCGGTCTTGGCCACGCCGATCTGGTTGAGGATCGACGGATAGAGTTTCACCACCCGGAACTGGCTGATATCGCCGCCGAATTCGGCCAGGCGCTTGGTGGCCCAGGGCGACATGATGGTGTTGAGATAGCGCCGTGGGATACCGAAGTCCTCTTCGAGGATCGCGCCGTCTTCGGTGGCGTTGAACAGGCCAAGGGGCGACTCGAACACCGGAGAGCCCTTGATCGCGTAGAACGGCACCTTTTCAATCAGTTGCTTGAGTTTTTCGGCCAGGGAAGATTTACCGCCGCCCACGGGGCCGAGCAGGTAAAGGATCTGTTTCTTCTCTTCCAGGCCCTGGGCGGCATGGCGGAAGTAGGAGACGATCTGGTCGATGCATTCTTCCATGCCATGGAAGTCTTCAAAGGCCGGGTAGCGGCGGATCACCTTGTTGGAGAAGATTCGCGACAACCGCGAGTTGTTGGCGGTGTCTACCAGTTCCGGCTCGCCAATCGCCAGTAGCAGGCGCTCGGCGGCAGATGCGTAGGTGCTGCGGTCCTTTTTGCACAGCTCAAGATACTCTTGCAGCGTGAGTTCTTCTTGCTGTGTGGACTCGAAGCGTTGTTGGAAGTGGCTAAAAATACTCATGACGTCGTCACCTCGCTCGATACCTGGAGCCGACGCTGGATCAATCAGTCGATGCTGGCAGCCATTGGCGTTTGCCGTGGCCATTTCCCCCCAGAACACCCTGAAACGCTACCGATGACCCGCACGCCGGTGTACCGGCTCTCCCCTGTTTTGGATGGCCTGCGCTTAATGATAGTTGGGAATCCGGGAGGTCAAGGCGAGATGCCCAATTAGTTTGGGCGCGCCGTTCGTCAGAAACGGCGCGAGCCCAAGCGTCACGCGGGGTAGCGGGGTTTGAAAAAAATTATTGCGAATCGCCGCTAACCATTTCCGCAGGATACGTCGTACGCCACAGCTCAAAGCCGCCGTCCAGGCTGTAGACATCGGAGAAGCCCTGGCTGACCAGATAAGCCGCCGCACTCTGGCTGGAGTTGCCGTGATAGCAGGCCACGATCACGGGGGCGTCGAGGTCGGCGGCACGGATGAAATCGGCAATGTTGTGGTTGTCCAGGTGCCGTGCGCCCTTGATGTGGTTCAGCGCGTAGGCCTGGGGATCACGGATATCCACCACCACGGCGCCTTGCTCACGCAGGGCCAGGGCTTGTTCGGGAGGGATACGTTTGAATTCACTCATGGCGGGCTCCTTGGGCGGGCGGCAAGCGGCGTCTAGCGCTTGGCGGCAGCCGGCAGTGTAACGGGAAGGGGGGATTGGCACTGGCAGCTCAGGCGCTCGCCGGTGTCGATGTTCATCAGGGTCATGGCCCCGCCCCACACGCAACCGGTGTCGAGGGCAAATACGCCGGGTTCGTCGCAGTGCCCTTCAAGGGCGGCCCAGTGACCGAAGATGATCTTCGTGTCGCGGGTCTTGCGTTCCGGGTGGGCGAACCAGGGTTTGTAGCCGGGCAGGGCGGTTTCGGCGCCTTCCTTGCTCTTGAGGTCGAGTTTGCCTTCGGCGGTGCAGAAACGCATGCGCGTGAAGTAGTTGGTGATGACCCGCAGGCGGGCGGCGCCTGTCAGGTCGTTATCCCACTTCAGCGGTTCATTGCCGTACATGCCGTCCAGATAGGTGGCGAACAGGGTGTCATCGGCCAGGGCGGCTTCGACCTCGGCGGCACATTTAAGGGCTTTTTTCAGGGTCCATTGCGGTGGGATGCCGGCATGCACCAGGGCGGTATTACGGCTCTCATCGTAATGCACGAGCTTTTGCCGGCGCAGCCAGTCGAGCAACTCGGCGCGATCCGGGGCCTCGAGGACTTCCCGCAGGGTGTCGCCCTTTTTCAGGCGCTCGATATTATTGCCTGCCGCCAACAGGTGCAGGTCGTGGTTGCCCAGCACGCAGACCAGGGAATCGCGCAGGCGATACAGGTAGCGCAGGGTTTCCAGGGATTGCGGGCCGCGGTTGACCAGGTCGCCCACCAGCCACAGGCGATCCCTGGCCGGGTCGAAAGCTACCCGGTCAAGCAGGCGTTTGAGCGGCTCCAGGCAGCCTTGCAGGTCGCCGACAGCATAGGTTGCCATCAGTGCAGGGCTCCGGGCACCGCCAGGCGGAAGGGGGCAATGATGGCGTCGAAGTGCTTGCCGTCTTCGGCCAGCATCTGGTAGCTGCCTTGCATCGTGCCGACCTTGGAGGTCATCACGGTGCCACTGCTGTAGGTGTGGCTGGCGCCGCTGTCGATCAGAGGCTGTTGGCCGATGACACCGGCCCCGCGCACTTCCTCGACATGGCCGTCGCCGTCGGTGATGACCCAGTGCCGCGACAGGAGCTTGGCGGGCACCTGGCCATTGTTCTTCACCGTGACGGTGTAGGCAAAGGCAAAGCGATTCTGTTCGGGTTGCGATTGTTCCGCCAGGAAGCGGGTGACGACGCTGACGTCGATCTGATAGCGAGGATCGGACATGCAAGAGGCCTTAAGAGCAAAAGCGGAGGACAGCAGATGCGGCTCAGTCTAGGCCATGAGGTGGGCACTAGGCCAGATATGTGTCTGACCTGGTGCGCTCCCTTGTAGGGGCTGGCTGACGATGGCTCAGTCGGCGATGGGTGCAGGCTGAATCGCCAACTGGTCCGCCAGGCGCACGAACGCCGCCAGGTCCAACTGCTCTGGGCGCAGGCTGCCGTCGACACCGGCGGCTTCGATTTCGGCGTTGCTCAGCAGGGCCTTGAGTGTATTGCGCAGGGTCTTGCGGCGTTGGTTGAACGCTTCGCGCACCACCCGTTCCAGCAGGCGATGATCCTTGGCCGGATGCGGAAGGACCGCGTGAGGCACCAGGCGCACAATCGCCGAGTCCACTTTTGGCGGCGGGTTGAACGCACCCGGACCGACATTGAACAGGTGCTCGACCCGGCAGTGGTACTGGACCATGATCGACAGGCGACCCCAATCACCACCGCCAGGGCCGGCCGCCAGGCGCTCGACCACTTCCTTCTGCAACATGAAATGCATGTCGCGGATGATCCCGGCGTTGTTCAGCAGGTGAAAGATCAGCGGTGTAGAGATGTTGTATGGCAGGTTGCCGACCACCCGCAGGCTGTGGGGGGCCGCATTGAGGCTGTTGAAGTCGAACTTCAATGCATCGCCCTGGTGCAGGTTGAAGTTGGACTTGCCGGCAAATTGCTGGTTGAGGATCGGGACCAGGTCCTTGTCCAGCTCAATCACATCCAGTTGCCCACCACTGTTGAGCAGGCCCTGGGTGAGGGCGCCCTGGCCCGGGCCGATTTCCAGCAGGCGGTCTTCAGGCTTGGCATGGATGGAGCGCAGGATGCGGTCGATAACGCCGGCATCGTGCAGGAAGTTTTGCCCGAAGCGCTTGCGCGCCCGGTGTTGGTAATGCTCGGTCATATACGGGTCTCGGCCATCTGATAGGCGGTTTCCAGGGCCACGTGCAGGCTGCCGGTATCGATCTTGCCGCTGCCCGCCAGGTCCAGGGCGGTGCCATGGTCGACGGAGGTGCGGATGATCGGCAGGCCCAGGGTCACGTTGACTGCGGCGCCGAAGCCTTTGTATTTCAGCACGGGCAGCCCCTGGTCATGGTACATCGCCAGCACTGCATCGCAGTGCTCCAGATATTTGGGGGTAAACAGAGTGTCCGCAGGCAATGGGCCGCGCAGGTCCATGCCGTCTTGGCGCAGGCGCTCTAGTGTGGGTTCGATGATGTCGATTTCTTCATGGCCCAGGTGGCCGCCTTCACCCGCGTGGGGGTTGAGGCCACACACCAGGATTCGCGGCTGGGCGATGCCGAATTTGTGTTGCAGGTCGGCGTGCAGGATGCGCGTTACGCGCTCCAGGCGTTCCGGGGTGATGGCATCGGCAACCTGGCGCAAGGGCAGGTGAGTGGTCACCAGTGCCACGCGCAGGCCGCGGGTTGCCAGCATCATCACCACTTGTTCGGTGTGCGTCAGCTCGGCCAGGAACTCGGTATGGCCGGAGAAGGCGATACCGGCTTCGTTGATCACGCCTTTGTGCACCGGCGCGGTGATCATCCCGGCGAAGTCGCCGTCGAGGCAGCCTTGCCCGGCGCGGGTCAGGGTGTGCAGGACGAAGGCGGCGTTGGCCTTGTCCAGTTGCCCGGCGACCACCTTGGCCTGTAGCGGGGTGTCCCACACGTACAGGCTGCCCGCGGGGGCCGGCTGGTCGGGCCAGTTGCCCGGTGAGACGGGCAGCAAGTCGACAGCCACGCCCAGTTGCGCGGCCCGCTCAAGGAGCAGGTCGCGGCTGGTAATGGCAATCAGGGGGTGAGGCTGGGCTTGCGAGGCGAGCAGCAGGCACAGGTCTGGACCTATGCCGGCCGGCTCGCCGGGTGTCAACGCGAAACGCTGGGGTTTCACTGGGCTGCCTGGTCGGTGCCTGTCGGTTCGGCGCCAGGCAGCTTGTTTTCTACGTAGGCTTCGTCACGGATCTGACGCAACCAAGTTTGCAGCTCTTCGTCGTATTTGCGGTTACGCAGTACGGTCAGCGCTTGTTGCTCACGGGCCTGGCTGGTGTTGTCGGTGGCGCGGCGGCCAAGGACTTCCAGGACGTGCCAGCCATATTGGGTCTTGAACGGCTTGGACAGCACACCTTGCGGCGTCTCGTTCATGACTTGCTGGAACTCGGGCACCAGGGCCCGTGGATCGATCCAGCTGAGGTCGCCGCCATTAAGGGCCGACCCCGGATCTTCCGAGAAGCTTTTGGCCAGGGTGGCAAAGTCTTCGCCGCCTTCGATGCGCTCATAGATCTTTTGCGCCAGCTCCTTGGTTTGTGCCTCGGTGCGGATTTCGCTTGGCTTGACCAGGATGTGACGGACATGCACTTCGTCTTTCAGCGAAGTCTCACCGCCGCGACGCTCCAGCAACTTGAGAATGATGAAGCCGCCAGGCGTGCGTGCAGGTTGGGTGATACCACCCACTTCCATGGCGCTCAGCTCACGGTCAAACGGTGGTGGCAATTGAGCGGCTTTACGCCAGCCCATATCACCGCCTTCGAGGGCGTTGTCGCTGCCGGACTGGGCAATGGCCATTTGGGCAAAGTCGGCGCCGGCCTTGAGACGGTCATAGATCGCCTGGGTCTTCGCGGCCGCAGCATTGAGTTGCTCGGCGTTGGCGCTGTCTGGCGTCGGGATCAGGATATTGGCCAGGCGCAGCTCTTCGGAGAGTTGCATCTTGCCCAGGTCCGAGGCCAGGAAGTTCTTCACTTCCTGCTCCGATACCTGCACGCGCTCGGCCACACGGCGCTGCCGCACACGGCTGATGATCATTTCGCGGCGGATCTGGTCGCGGGCGTCCTCATAGGACAAACCGTCGCGGGCCAGGGCGGCGCGGAACTGATCAATGCTCATGTTGTTGCGTTGAGCGATGGTGCCGACAGCCTGGTTCAGTTCTTCGTCGGTGATACGGATGCCCGAGCGGTCGCCAATCTGCAATTGCAGGTTTTCGACGATCAGGCGCTCTAGCACCTGCTGGTCCAGGACGCTGGTCGGTGGCACGCCACCGCCACGCTTGGCGATGGTTTGCTGAACTTCCTTGACCCGTTGGTCGAGTTGGCTCTGCATGATCACGTCGTTATCGACGATGGCCACCACCTTGTCCAACGGTTGCACGCCAGCGTGCGCCGCTGCAGTGCCCAGGAACAGCGCGCCCAGCATCAGCGGGCGCAGACAATCAGAAAGCTTGATCTTCACGTTCACGATAACCTTGGATGCCTTTTTCGAGGAAGCTCTCTACCTTGGCGCCAGTCAGGCCGCCGAGTCCCTTGAGGACGATTTGGAGGAAGAGCCCGTGGTCGCCTTTTTCGTTCAGCGGGGCGATCTGGGTGTATTCGTCGTTGGAAACCCAATAACGGTTGATTACACGCAGTTTCCAGCAGCAGTTGTCGTACTCGAAACCACCAAAGGCTTCCAGGGTACGGTTGCGTGCATAGTCATACTGCCAGCGGGTGATCAGGTTCCACTGTGGAATGATCGGCCACATCATCGAGAAGTCGTGTTGCTGGATTTTGTAGTAATCCTTCACGTAGTTCGCGGTGTCCGAAGGGACGCTGTAGTCGCCGCCAAACTGCCATTTGCCGGTCAGCTGGTTGTATACCACCTGGTCATTGCGATAGCGGTAACCAACGTTGATAACCTTGTTAGGGTTGTCTTCCGGCTGGTAGTGGAACATGGCGCTACCGGAGCGTGGAGCGTGCTCCTCGGTGTCCCAGTTGTAGTCGGCGGTGGCGCGCCAGTCGCGATTAAAGCGGAACTCGTAGTCCAGGGCGATTGGCGAGACGTCCGACCGTGAGTCAGCGCGATCGGCAGCCACGATCCCTGGCAGTTGCACTTCGCGATCCTTGAAGTACAGCGCCTGGCCGACGGAAACGCGTTGACGTTCAAAGCCGTTTTCTTCGATCCAGCGGCTGGTTACGCCCAGGGACAGTTTGTTTTCGTCGCCGATCCGGTCAGAACCCGAGAAGCGGTTGTCGCGAAAGAGCGAGCTGTAGCTGAACGAGGTTTCGCTGGTGTCGAACACCGGGATATCGTCCTGGTCTTTCTCTGGAACATAGAGGTAGAACAGGCGTGGTTCCAGGGTCTGGTTGTAGTTCTTGCCAAACCACTGGGTGCTGCGGTCGAAGTACAGGCCGCTGTCGACACTGGCAATCGGGATGGAGCGGTTTTGAGAGCTCTTGAACTCCTGGCCAGCAGCGACCATTTGTGCCTTGCCTGTACCGTCAAGATCAAGATCGTACTTGGTGTAGGCATACTTGAGCTTCGGCGTAATGAAACCGTAGCTTGAGGTCATCGGCAGCGAAACGCTTGGCGCCATATTCAACCGTGTGCCGTTGGCCCGGGTAAGCCCAGTGACATAGGTGTCAAGGCGCTGGGTATTGATGCCATATTTATCGGTAAAGTCCCCGGTCTCAAGATCCCGGTCAAACCTTACCGCTTCTGCGTCATAGGCAAAATTCAGCCCGCCAGGATGGTATGGCAGCGAACCGTTGAAAGTGATCTGCGGCAAGCGGTTGTACGGGGTGATCTGGGAGATCGTCGCCAACTTGTACGCTTGCAGGTTCAGGCGTGCGTTGAAGTTGTCACCGCGATAGTTCACGGCAGCTTGCTGATTAAGCGCATCGCGCCTTTCAACACCAATCTGGTCGGTCCGCAGATCCTGGAAGTAGTACGGGTCGCTGATGTCGGTGTAGTCGACTTCAGTCATGACGCGCGAATCCAGGCCGCCCTTGTGCTGCCAGTTAAGCATCCAGCGGGTTTTCTCGTAATCCGTCTGCTTGCGGCGCTCGTCGTTGTCGTCGTTCAGGTAGGCACCGCCGACCTGGCCTTCGCTGGACTTGGTGAGGTAGCGGAACTCGCCTTCCAACAGCATGCCGCGCTTGCCCATATAACGCGGGTACAACGTGGCATCGTAGTTCGGTGCCAGGTTGAAGTAGTAAGGCGTTACCAGGGTAAAGCCACTTTCCCCGCTAGAGCTGTAGCTCGGCGGCAGGAAACCGGACTGACGGCGATCATCAATCGGGAAGTAGATGTACGGGGTGTACAGGATCGGGATGTTCTTGACCCGCAACGTCGCGTTGGTCGCCGTACCGAAACCGGTGGCCGGGTTCAACGTGATGTTGTTGCCGCGCAGTTGCCAGGCATTGCTGTCTGGCTCGCAGGTGGTGTACGTACCGTCCTTGAGACGGATGATCGCGTTTTCGGCGCGCTTGGCGTACAGCGCGTTACCGCGGATGCGCGATTTGTGCATCACGTATTCGGCGTTGTCGATCTGCGCGGCGCCGGTGTCCAGCTGGACCTGGGCATGGTCGCCGACGATCAGCGCGCCATTGTCGCGCATACGCACGTTACCGTTGAGCTCGCCACGGTTCTCGGCCTGGTACAGGCTGGCCTCTTGGGCCTCGACCTGCATGCTGCCCTGACGCATGACCACGTCACCGGCCAGGGTTGCGACCTGGGTTTCCTGCTCGTAACGAGAGGCCTTGGCACCGATGAAGGTCGGTGCGTCGCTCTTGTCCGTCTTGTCGTTCATGCCGGGACGGATCGGCTCGATGTACGCACCGGCGCAATAAGGACCGGTTTCGGCCAGTTGCGCGGCGGTGAGTTTCTCGCGGGGGACCCAGTCCAGGTGGCTGTAGTCGGCACTGCGCGAACGCAGGCCACGGCCCTTGGATTCGGTGACCAGCTTGGTCTGCGGCACGGCTTCGGCACCCGCAGCTTCGCCTTGCGGCGTGCTGTTGGCCGAGCTGACGGCACTGCCGTCATGCACCGGACGCGGTGGCAAAGGGGCTGCGCTGGCCTTTGGCGCGCAATCCCAGGCACCCGAAGCAGAGACTGAGCAGTCATACTGTTCGGCGGCGACCACGAGTGAGGTGGCGAAAGGTTGCATGGCCAGCAGACTGCCGGTTACCAGCAACGGAAATTTTCTACGAAACGCGGGGGATTTCAATGCCATCTTATTAGTCCGGGCTTCCTGCGTGCCATCTGCCCGCGGTGTGGGCCGCACGCCTCTCGATGGTCTGAAAAAGATGCGTGATAATAAAGCATGACCCGCTTGACGGCTAGCGCCGTCGGAGACCCTTGTAATGCCCGACCAAGATCTACGTTTGCAACACCTGAAAGTCTGGCTTGATCAGCAGTTGCCCGAGCTTTTCCATACCCAGGGATGGGGCGCCGTACCCCCGGCTACATTGACTGCGGCCAGCAGCGACGCGAGTTTCAGACGGTACTTCCGTTGGCAGGGCGAAGGTCGCACATTGATCGTGATGGATGCCCCGCCCCCCCAGGAAAACTGCAAACCTTTCGTCGATATCGCTCGAATGCTGGCAAAATCTGGCATAAATGTTCCGCAAATATATGCCGAAGATCTGTCCCAGGGCTTTCTTTTGCTCAATGACCTGGGCAAAAACACCTACCTGGATGTGATTGACGGCGAAAATGCCGATCAATTATTTGCCCCTGCCATCGACGCGCTGTTGGCTTTCCAGCAATTGCCGATGGATGCCGGCTTGCCCAGCTACGACGTGCCGTTATTGCGCCGGGAACTGGAATTGTTCCCTGAGTGGTACGTGCGCCGGCACCTGGGCATCGAGTTCGACGACCAGCAGTCGGCCCTGTGGCAGCGGGTCAGCCAGGTGTTGATCGACAGCGCCCTGGCCCAGCCCAAGGTCCTGGTGCATCGCGACTATATGCCGCGCAACCTGATGATCAGCGTGCCGAACCCAGGCGTGCTGGATTTCCAGGATGCGGTCTACGGCCCCGTGACCTACGACATTACCTGCCTGTTCAAGGACGCCTTCCTCAGTTGGCCCCAGGCGCGGGTGCGTGAATGGCAGCGCAGTTACTGGGAGCGTGCTGGCCAATTGGGCATCCCGGTTCAGGCGGATTTTGAAGATTTCCTGCGGGCCAGCGACTTGATGGGGGTGCAGCGTCACCTCAAGGTTATCGGTATCTTTGCGCGTATCTGTCACCGTGATGGCAAGCCGCGCTACCTGGCGGACGTGCCGCGCTTCTTTGCCTATATAGAAGCGGTGCTGGCCGAGCGTGCGGAACTGGCCGACCTGGGCGAGTTGCTGGCCAGCCTGCGCCAACCGGCCGAGGTTGTTGTATGAAGGCCATGATCCTGGCGGCCGGCAAGGGCGAGCGCATGCGCCCGCTGACCCTGCATACCCCCAAGCCACTGGTCCAGGCCGGTGGCAAGCGCCTGATCGAGTACCACCTGGAGGCACTGGCCAAAGCCGGGTTCACCGAGATCGTCATCAACCATGCCTGGCTCGGCCAGCAAATCGAGGGTTACCTGGGGGATGGCGCGCAGTTCGGCCTGCGCATCCAGTATTCGCCCGAAGGCGAACCGCTGGAAACCGGTGGCGGGATTTTCCAGGCCTTGCCCCTGCTGGGAGACGAGCCGTTCCTGGTGGTCAATGGCGATATCTGGACCGACTACGATTTCTCCCGCCTCAAGCAGCCGCCCGCTGGCCTGGCGTACCTGGTGATGGTCGACAACCCGGCCCATCACCCCAGTGGTGGCGATTTCTATATCAAGGACGGTTTGCTTCATGATGCAGCGCCCGGTGCCGATAACCTGACCTTCAGTGGCATTTCGGTGCTGCACCCCAAGCTGTTCGCGGGTTGCAGCGCCGGTGCCTTCAAGCTGGCGCCCTTGTTGCGCACAGCGATGGCTCAAGGCTTGGTCTCGGGGGAGCACATGGATGGACGCTGGATTGACGTCGGTACGCTGGAGCGCCTGGCGCAGGTTGAAACGCTGCTGACCGTGGGCCAGTAAGATGCTGTGGCCAGGGACTCTGATCGGCGCCGGGGCGGGGTTTGCCATCGCCAGCATTCCGGGGGCCATGTTGGGCGGGCTATTGGGCCAGGCGCTGGACCGGCGCCTGCAATTGCACAGTTGGGCGCAACTGCGTGAGCGCCTGGGCGGCCGTCCGGCGCTGCGTAATGACGAACTGCTGTTTGTGTTGCTGGGCCGCCTGGCCAAAAGCAATGGGCGGGTGGTGGACGGGCATATCCAGCAGGCGCGGGTGGAGATGCGCGCGCTGGACATGACCGAGCCGGCCCAGCGCCGGGCGATTGCTGCGTTCAACCGGGGCAAATCGGGGACGGATCGCGTGCGCAGTTACCTGCGTGTGCTCAAGGCCCAGCCCCATGCGGCGGAAGGCGTGCTGCGCGCCTGTTGGCGCATGGTCTGGGCCGACGGCAAGGCCAGTCTTGCAGAACGCGACCTGATTGAGCTCTGGGGCAAATGGCTGGGATGGACGCCGCAACAGCTCCAGGCCCTGGCCCACGACTACGAACCGGAGCGCAGGCCCCTGGCCACTCGCGGTAGCACTTACCAGGAAGCCTTGCGGATTCTCGGGGTGAGCGCCACGACAGAGCCTGCAGTCATCAAGCGTGCATACCGACGGCTGCTCAGCCGCCATCACCCGGACAAGATCGCCGGCAACGGCGCCAGCCCGGCGCAAGTGCGCGAGGCCACGGAGCGCACGCGGGAGCTGCATAGCGCTTACACGATCATTCGCGAGCAGCGGGATTTCCGCTGACTCGCCACAACCACCGACGGGGCGGCTGGGTATCAGCTACCGCTGCCTGGCGGGCTCAACCAGCCGCGAATGCGCCGGTACAACTGCTCCTGGGCTGCCGGACTATTGCCGGGGAGCGTCTTTAAGGACACCTGCCTGTAGTGGTCATTCTTCAGGCGCTTGCTCGCCTGGCTGCGCTCCAGCGCCATTTTGCCGGCCAGGGCGTTGTCCTGGTAGAAGATATCGGCGGTTGCCAGCTTCAAGGTTGGCGCCAACTGTTGCAGGTCTGGCTGACGGCCCACCGGTGTTTGCGCCGCGACCATGATGAACTTCTGCACCTGGGCTGGTTGTTTTTCGCTCAGGTAGCGCGCCGCCCACCAGGCCCCGGTCCCGTGCCCGAGCAACACGACTGTGCGGGCGTTCTGGGTCTGGGCATAGGCGACGGCGGCATCGATACGGGCGAAGATCCGTGTTGCGTCGGTCTTGTCCTGCTCATCCACGCCGGGGACCACGGCCGGGTCGGTGCCTTCGGCTTCGGCGCTGGCTGCCTGTTCGATCGGCTTGGGCGCGGCAGTGCTGGCATCCTTGCTGCTGGTATCGATGGCCGCCTCGGGGGCCTGGATGACCCGGGGTGGCAGGGTGTCCAGGCTCTGGTCGGGCAGTGACAGGCTCAGGCTGGCCCACTGTGCATCCGGCAACTTCTGACGCAAAGGCCCGATGGCTTGCGGCCAGTCAGCGGTTTCCCCGGCGCCGGGGACGAGAATCACCACCCCTTGCGGCTCGGCGCTGTTGGCCGGTTTCCACAGGGCCAGGAACGACTCATCGCCGGCCTGCAATTGTTGCTGTTCCTGGGGCGGCAGTTGTCGCTCCAGGGCGCTGGCTTCCTCCTGGCTGCGCTCGGGCAAAGGCTGGCGCTCGGGTGGCTTTTCGGCGGCAGCCGGCGCGGTATCCGCCGCCTGCACGCAAAAGGTGCTGGTAAACAGCAGCGACAGGCACAATGCTGGCAGTGTCGAACGGTGAAGCAGGGGCATAGTGCAATTCCGGCCAGAAGTGATTCCGGCAGCCTAATGGGTTGGATGTGAGATGTGAATGATGATTTTTCGCTGTCTGCTGGTTATCGGCGCTCTGTGCTTTCCCTTGATGGCAAGTGCCGCGCCTGCGTCCGTGGTGCCGCCGGCGGTGCTCAGTCCCCAGCAGCGCGAGTGGCGGGCGCAGCCCCCGCCATTGCGGGTCGGCGTGGTGTTGCAGGCGCCCTACGCGCAATATGACCGGCGCCTGCAGCGGTTGTCCGGGGCCAATATCGAGCTGATGCAGGCGCTGGCCAAGGCGCTGAATATTGAGCTGAGCTGGCGCAACTTCCCCACGCAAGAGCAGTTGGAGGACGCCCTGCGCGAGGACGCGGTCGACCTGGCCCCGGGCCTGCTGCAAACCCCGGCCGGCCTGCGCCTGTGGTTGTTCTCCGACCCTTACATGCGCGTGCCCCAGCACATTGTGGGCATCCGCGACGGCAGCGGCGCGGTGGACCTGGAAAAACTCGACGAACACTCGCGGGTTGCGGTGCGTATGCCCAGTGCCGTGGCGGACTACTTGCGCAGCAATTACCCCAACCTGAACCTGCAAGGCGTGCCGCTGGAGCGCCAGGCCCTGCAATTGTTGGTCAGCCAGCAGGCGCGCTATGCGGTGATCGATGAGGCGCAGTTGAGCCGGCTGTCGGTCGAGCCCGAATTCGCCGGCCTGGCGGTGGTCGGCGATATTGGCCTGCCGCAACTGCTGCGGGTGGCCACCCGGCGAGACTGGCCGGCCTTGGCGGACATTGTCGAGAGCGGCCTGCGGGCCATTCCTGCCCGTGAGCTGGAGCAATTGCACGCCCGCTGGCTGCAGCCCAAATATCCACGGTTGTCGGAGTCGCCGGGGTTCTGGCAAAACCTCAGCTTGCTGCTGGGCCTGCTGTTGCTCGCGTGCCTGGCGGTTGCCCTGTGGCAGCGTCGGCAAAAACATGTCCTGGAGCATCAGTTGCTGGCCGCGCGTGAGGAAAGCGCCGCCCGTGCCGCGGGCGCCGAAGCCTTGCGCCTGACCCAGTTCTCCATCGATCAAAGCACCGTCGGCATTCTCTGGGTCAATTGGGACAGCCATGTGCGCTACGCCAACGTCGCCGCCGAAAGCATGCTCGGCTACGCCCCGGGCGCGTTGATCGAGCGCCCGCTGATCGAGTTCGAGCCCAACCTGAGCATGGACCGCTGGCTGAGCCTGTGGAAACGTGCGCGCGCCAGCGAGGACGGGCCACAGAGCTTCGCCACCCAGTGCCTGCGCGCGGATGGCAGCCTGTTGCCCACGGACGTGTCCCTGAGTTTCCTGCGTTTTGCCGGTGGCGAATACCTGGTGGTGTACCTCAATGACGTCACCGAGCGGCGACGGGCCTTGGCCGCGTTGCAGGAAAGTGAAGCGCGCCTGCAAGGCATCGCCGCCAATGTGCCGGGGCTGGTGTTTCGCCTGGAGCGCCTGCCGTTGAGCGCCGCCATCGACTTTGCCTATATCAGCGAAGGCAGCGAACGTCTGGTGGGCTATTCGCCGGCCGTGCTCAGCCATCGTGATGTGGGGCTGCGCAGCCTGGTACACCCGCAGGATCGCGCCAGTTATCACCAGACCCAGGACCAGGCCATCGACACCGAGAGCAATTGGTCGTGGCAAGGCCGGATCCTGACCCGGCAGGGCGAGCAGCGCTGGGCCGAGATCAAGGCAGTCACCCGGCGCCTGGACGACGGCGCGGTGGTCTGGGACGGGATCGTCTGGGACATCAGCGACAGCAAACGCATCGAACTGGAGCTGGACGCCTCGCGAGCGCAACTGCGCGAACTGTCGGCCCACCTGGAAACTGTGCGTGAGGAAGAGAAAGCGCGGATCGCCCGCGAAGTCCACGATGAGCTGGGGCAGATGCTGACGGTGCTGAAGCTGGAAACGTCCATGTGCGAGCTGGCCTACGCGCACATGGACCCTGGCCTGCACGAGCGCCTCAATAGCATGAAGCGCCTGATCGCCCAGCTGTTTCAACTGGTCCGCGATGTGGCCACCGCGTTGCGCCCGCCGATTCTCGACGCGGGGATCGCCTCGGCCATCGAGTGGCAGGCGCGGCGGTTTGAGGCCCGCACGCAGATTCCCTGCCTGGTGCAAGTGCCGGACAACCTCCCGACCTTGAGCGACGCCAAGGCCATCGGCCTGTTCCGCATCCTGCAAGAGGCACTGACCAATGTGATGCGCCATGCCCAGGCGCACACTGTGGAGCTGACCCTGGCGGTGGAGGGCACCAATCTGCGGTTGACCATCAGTGACGACGGCGCAGGCTTCGTCCCCGCGCCGGGGCGCCCGGTGTCGTTTGGCCTGGTGGGCATGCGCGAGCGGGTGCTGATCATGGGCGGGCAGTTGACGTTGGACAGTGAGCTGGGGGAGGGCACCACCCTGAGCGTTACAGTGCCGTTGGATTCGCCATAGACCCCTTGTGGGAGCGGGCTTGCCCGCTCCCATATTTTGAATGTCGGCGTTTAATCGCTATATAGAGAGGAAAGTCCCGTGATCCGCATATTGGTAGCCGAAGACCACACCATCGTCCGTGAAGGCATCAAGCAGTTGATCGGCCTGGCCAAGGACCTGCTGGTGGTCGGCGAGGCGGGGAACGGCGAACAGCTGTTGGAAGCCTTGCGCCATATTCCGTGCGAGGTGGTGTTGCTGGATATTTCCATGCCCGGGGTCAATGGCCTGGAAGCCATTGCCCGGATCCGCGCGCTGAACAATCCACCGGCCATCCTGGTGTTGTCGATGCATGACGAGGCACAAATGGCCGCCCGGGCGCTGAAGGTTGGCGCGGCAGGGTATGCCACCAAGGACAGCGACCCGGCGCTGTTGTTGACGGCGATCCGCAAGGTGGCCGCAGGGGGGCGCTATATCGACCCGGACCTGGCGGACCGCATGGTGTTTGAAGTCGGCCTCACCGATGCCCGGCCCTTGCACTCGCTGTTGTCCGAGCGTGAGTTCTCGGTGTTCGAGCGTTTGGCCCAGGGCGCCAACGTGAACGATATCGCCCAGCAACTGGCCTTGAGCAGCAAGACCATCAGCACTCACAAGGCGCGCTTGATGCAAAAGCTCAACATCACCTCCCTGGCGGAACTGGTGAAGTACGCGTTGGAGCACAAACTCCTGTAGGGACGTATCTATTCGCGACATCGCCCAAACCCCGGGAAGCCCGTGCTTGCAGCTTGTCGCTTGAAGCTTGCCGCTCAACTGTCCCCAGCCCGCCATCCGTGTAGGGCAATCCCTACCCCGAACCTTCCACCCGGCTGATGCCAATCTCTCCTGCGCCCCGATTTCCGGGGGCTTGCGCCTGGACTACGCTAGCGCCACAGCAGTCCAAAACAAAAAGGTGCGGGTATGAGTGAGGTGGATGCAAATGATGTGCTGGTCAGCTTTCGTGGTGTGCAGAAGAGCTACGACGGCGAGAACCTGATCGTCAAAGACCTCAACCTGGACATCCGCAAGGGCGAATTCCTCACCCTGCTGGGCCCGTCCGGCTCGGGCAAGACCACCAGCCTGATGATGCTCGCCGGCTTTGAGACGCCGACCGCCGGGGAAATCCTGCTGGCCGGGCGCTCGATCAATAATGTGCCGCCGCACAAGCGCGACATTGGCATGGTGTTCCAGAACTATGCGCTGTTCCCGCACATGACCGTGGCCGAGAACCTGGCGTTCCCTCTGACGGTGCGCGGCTTGAGCAAAACCGATGTCAGCGAGCGGGCCAAGCGCGTGCTGAGCATGGTCCAGCTCGACGCCTTCGCCCAGCGCTACCCGGCGCAACTCTCCGGCGGCCAGCAGCAGCGGGTGGCCCTGGCCCGCGCCCTGGTGTTCGAGCCGCAACTGGTACTGATGGACGAACCCCTCGGTGCCCTCGATAAACAGCTGCGTGAACATATGCAGATGGAGATCAAGCACCTGCACCAGCGCCTCGGTGTGACGGTGGTCTACGTGACCCACGATCAGGGCGAGGCGCTGACCATGTCCGACCGGGTGGCGGTGTTCCACCAGGGCGAGATCCAGCAGATCGCCCCGCCGCGCACCTTGTATGAGGAGCCGAAAAACACCTTCGTCGCCAACTTCATCGGCGAGAACAACCGCCTTAACGGCCGCCTGCACAGCCACACCGGCGAGCGTTGCGTGGTCGAGCTGGCGCGGGGCGAGAAGGTCGAGGCGCTGGCGGTGAATGTCGGGCAGATCGGCGGCCCGGTGACCCTGTCGGTACGCCCGGAGCGGGTCAGCCTCAACGGTTCCAGCCAGAGCTGCAACAACCGCTTCTCGGGCCGGGTGGCCGAATTTATCTACCTGGGCGACCACGTGCGCGTGCGCCTGGAAGTCTGCGGCAAGGCCGATTTCTTTGTGAAACAACCGATCGCCGAGCTGGACCCGGCGCTGACGGTCGGCGATGTGGTTCCGATTGGCTGGCAAGTCGAGCACGTTCGCGCACTCGACCCACTTCTAGAGGCGAATTGATCGCCCCCTTGGCTTCACCCAACCCTGCACGTGGAGAGAACAATAAATGTTGAGATCCCTGAAATTGACCGCCCTGGCCATTGGCCTGGCAGGTGCTTCACAGGTCATGGCCGGCCCGGACCTGACGGTGGTGTCGTTTGGCGGCGCGAACAAGGCGGCCCAGGTCAAGGCCTTCTATGCCCCGTGGGAAAGTGCGGGCAACGGCAAGATCATCGCGGGTGAATACAACGGCGAGATGGCCAAGGTCAAAGCCATGGTCGACACCAAGAGCGTGTCCTGGGACTTGGTGGAGGTCGAGTCGCCGGAATTGTCCCGTGGCTGTGACGAAGACATGTTCGAGCCGTTGGACCCGAAGCTGTTCGGCAACCCCGATGACTATGTGAAAGGCGCGATCCAGCCTTGCGGCGTGGGTTTCTTCGTGTGGTCCACGGTGATGGCGTACAACGCCGACAAATTGAAGACTGCGCCCACCGGTTGGGTGGATTTCTGGGATACCAAAAACTTCCCGGGCAAGCGTGGCCTGCGCAAAGGCGCCAAGTACACCCTGGAATTCGCCCTGATGGCTGACGGTGTGGCGCCCAAGGATGTCTATAAAGTGCTGGCCAGCAAAGATGGCCAGGACCGCGCCTTCAAGAAACTCGATGAGCTCAAGCCGTCGATCCAGTGGTGGGAAGCCGGCGCACAACCGCCGCAGTACCTGGCCTCGGGCGATGTGGTGATGAGTTCGGCCTACAATGGCCGGATCGCCGCCGTGCAAAAAGAGAGCAACCTGAAAGTGGTGTGGAACGGTGGCATCTACGATTTCGATGCCTGGGCGATCCCCAAGGGCCTCGGCAAGGAGCGCGCCGAAGCCGCGAAGAAATTCATCGCCTTCTCCGTCGCCCCGCAACAACAGAAAACCTACTCGGAAAACATCGCCTACGGCCCGGCCAATACCCAGGCTGTGCCGCTGCTGGCCAAGGACATCCTCAAGGATATGCCGACCACCCCGGAAAACATCGCCAACCAGGTGCAGATCGATGTGAGCTTCTGGGCGGATAACGGCGAGCAGTTGGAGCAGCGCTTCAATTCCTGGGCTGCCAAATAACAAGCCCCACCGCTTAACCCCTGTGGGAGCTGGCTTGCCTGCGATGGCATCACCTCGGTACACCTGACACACCGAGGCGCTGCCATCGCGGGCAAGCCCGGCTCCCACAAGGGGGCCTTTCACACGGGTTCCAACTGTAGATTTTCCGGAGTTTGCCATGGCCATCGCCGTTCCCTCGAACGAGGTCACCACCCCCAGCTTGAAACAGCGTCTGGCCCGTGCCGAGCGGCTTAACCGCTGGAAAGCCCAGGCGTTGATTGCGCCACTGGTGGTGTTTTTGCTGCTGGTGTTCCTGGTGCCCATCGTTGCGCTGCTCTACAAAAGCGTCGGTAACCCGGAAGTGGTCGCCGGCCTGCCGCGTACCGTGGTGGCGGTGACCGCCTGGGATGGTCGCGGCCTGCCCGACGAGCCGGTGTACCAGGCCATCAGCGAGGACCTGGGTGAAGCCCGTAAAAACCAGACCCTGGGCGACCTGTCCAAGCGCTTGAACATGGAACTGGCGGGCTACCGCAGCCTGTTGACCAAAACTGCGCGGGCGCTGCCGTTTAGCGAAGTGCCGGCCTCTTATAAAGAAGCGCTGGAAAACCTCGACGAGCGCTGGGGCGACCCCGCGTACTGGCAGGCCATCCGGCGCAACACCAGCAACCTGACGCCGTATTACCTGCTGGCGGCGGTCGATCACCGGATCGACGACCTCGGCGAAGTCGCCCCGGCCACGCCGGACCAGGCGATCTACCTCGATATCTTCGCCCGTACCTTCTGGATGGGCCTGGTGATTACCGTGTGCTGCCTGCTGCTGGCCTATCCGCTGGCGTACCTGCTGGCCAACCTGCCGGCGCGGCAAAGTAACCTGCTGATGATCCTGGTGCTGTTGCCCTTCTGGACTTCGGTACTGGTGCGCGTGGCCGCGTGGATTGTGTTGCTGCAGTCCGGCGGGCTGATCAACGGCGCGCTGATGGGCCTGGGCATCATCGATAAACCCCTGGAGTTGGTGTTCAACCGGCTGGGGGTCTACATCTCCATGGTGCATATCCTGTTGCCGTTCATGATCCTGCCGATCTACAGCGTGATGAAGGGCATTTCACCGACCTATATGCGTGCGGCGATCTCTTTGGGTTGTCATCCATTCGCCAGTTTCTGGCGGGTGTACTTCCCACAGACCTACGCGGGCGTAGGCGCCGGTTGCCTGTTGGTGTTTATTCTGGCGATTGGCTACTACATCACTCCGGCCCTGCTGGGCAGCCCGAACGACCAGATGGTTAGCTACTTCGTGGCGTTCTACACCAACACCAGCATCAACTGGGGCATGGCCACCGCGCTGGGCGGCTTGCTGCTGCTGGCGACCGTGGTGCTGTACCTGATCTACAACTGGCTGGTGGGCGCCAGCCGCCTGCGCCTGAGCTGAGGAGCGCCTCAAATGTCCAGTAGTCCTTATAGGTCACCCATCGAGCGGGTGTGGTTCTACAGCTTGCGGATCCTTTGCGGCTTGATCCTGTTGTTCCTGATCCTGCCAGTGCTGGTGATCATCCCGCTGTCATTCAACTCCGGGAGTTTCCTGGTGTACCCGCTGCAAGGGTTTTCGCTGCACTGGTACCAGGATTTCTTCGCCTCGGCGGAATGGATGCGCGCCTTGAAGAACAGCATCATCGTCGCGCCGGCGGCCACCGTACTGGCGATGGTGTTTGGCACGCTGGCGGCCATCGGCCTGACCCGTGGCCATTTTCCTGGCAAGGCGCTGGTGATGGCCCTGGTGATTTCGCCGATGGTGGTGCCGGTAGTGATTATCGGCGTGGCGAGCTACCTGTTCTTCGCCCCGCTGGGGCTGGGCAACAGCTTTTTTTCGCTGATCGTGGTGCATGCGGTGCTGGGCGTGCCCTTTGTGATCATTACCGTGTCGGCAACGTTGCAGGGCTTCAACCATAACCTGGTGCGGGCCGCAGCCAGCCTGGGGGCGTCGCCGTTGACCGCGTTTCGCCGGGTGACGCTGCCGCTGATTGCGCCGGGGGTTATTTCCGGGGCGCTGTTTGCCTTTGCCACCTCGTTTGATGAGGTGGTGGTGACCCTGTTTCTCGCCGGCCCCGAGCAGGCCACCTTGCCTCGGCAGATGTTCAGCGGCATCCGCGAAAACCTCAGCCCGACCATTGCCGCTGCGGCCACCTTGCTGATCGCCTTCTCGGTGGTGTTGTTGCTGACCCTGGAGTGGTTGCGTGGGCGCAGCGAAAAACTGCGTACGGCGCAGGTCTGACTGCTGAAACCCGATCATCTGTGGGAGCTGGCTTGCCTGCGATGGCATCGACTCGGTACACCTGAGGCACCGAGTCGATGCCATCGCAGGCAAGCCAGCTCCTACATTGAGCGTGCCCGCTCTGAATCATCTGACCATTCAGCCGCTCAATGGCAGACAACCCTTATCCCTCAGCTATTCTTGTGCCAGCCCCACAATTTACAAGAGGCCGCGCACATGAGTACCTCCTCATTCAAGATCGCCCACAAATTGCTCACCGGCCCAGGCGCCATCGAGCAATTGGCCGCCGAGCTGACCCGGCTGGATATCGATAACCCGTTGATCGTCACCGATGCCGCGCTGATCAAGTCTGGCACGGTGCAGCTGGCGTTGGCGCAGTTGGGCGATCGTCCCTACGAGATCTTCGACCGGGTGTTGCCCGACCCGGAGCTCGCGATCGTTGAAGACTGCATGCAGGCCTACCGTGACGGCGGGCATGACGGCCTGATCGGCCTGGGCGGTGGCAGCGCCATCGATATCGCCAAGAGCGTCGCCGCCTATGCCGGTTATCACGGCGCCCTGGCGGACCTGTTTGGCGTGGACCAGGTGCCGCGCAAGGGCCCGCCGCTGATCGCCATCCCGACCACGGCCGGCACCGGTTCGGAAGTGACCAATGTGGCGATTCTCTCGGACAAGGCCGCGCAATTGAAAAAAGGCATCGTCAGCGACTACCTGCTGCCGGATGTTGCGCTGATCAGCCCGCAAATGACCCTGACCTGCCCGCGTAGTGTCACGGCAGCCAGTGGCGTGGATGCCCTGGTGCATGCCATCGAGTCCTATCTGTCCCTGAATGCCTCGCCGATCACCGATGCCCTGGCCATTGGCGCGATCAAGTTGATCGCCAAGGCCTTGCCCAAGGCTTATGCCAACCCGGCCAACCTGCAGGCGCGTGACGATATGGCCACTGCCAGCCTGATGGCCGGCATGGCCTTCGGCAATGCCGGGGTGGGCGCGGTGCATGCGTTGGCCTACCCGTTGGGCGGGCGTTTCAATATTGCCCATGGGGTGGGCAATGCGTTGCTGCTGCCCTATGTGATGCACTGGAACAAGTTGGCCTGTGTCGAGCGTATGCAGGATGTCGCCCAGGCCATGGGGGTGAATATCACAGGCTTGAGCGTCAACGAGGCGGCCGACCAGGCGGTGGAGGCCATGACGCGACTGTGTGCCGCAGTGGAGATCCCATCCGGCCTGCGCAGCTTCGGCGTGCCCGAGGACGCGATCCCGGCCATGGCGCTAGAGGCGGCGGGTATCGAGCGGCTGATGCGCAACAACCCACGCAAGCTCAGCGCGGCGGATATCGAAAAAATCTACCGCGCTGCCTACTAGCCATTGAGTCAGGTCACGGTGCGCGCAGCAAAGCATGAGGTATACAATGCGCGCCATTGTGATTTAGCTCAGAAAAGGTGCGTCATGCAGCCCTTCGTTATTGCTCCATCGATCCTCTCCGCCGACTTCGCCCGCCTGGGTGAGGAAGTGGACAACGTATTGGCCGCCGGTGCCGACTTCGTGCACTTCGATGTCATGGACAACCACTATGTGCCAAACCTGACCATCGGCCCGATGGTCTGCGCGGCGCTGCGCAAGTACGGCGTGACTGCGCCTATCGATGTGCACCTGATGGTCAGCCCGGTGGACCGCATCATTGGCGACTTCATCGAGGCCGGTGCGACCTACATCACCTTCCACCCGGAAGCCACGCTGCATATCGACCGTTCCCTGCAACTGATCCGCGAAGGTGGCTGCAAGGCCGGCCTGGTGTTCAACCCGGCGACCCCGCTGGACACCCTCAAGTACGTGATGGACAAGGTCGACATGGTCTTGTTGATGAGCGTCAACCCAGGCTTTGGCGGGCAGAAGTTCATCCCCGGCACCCTCGACAAGCTGCGTGAAGCCCGTGCGCTGATCGATGCCTCTGGCCGCGATATCCGCCTGGAGATCGACGGTGGGGTCAATGTCCACAACATCCGCGACATCGCTGCGGCGGGCGCCGATACCTTCGTCGCCGGCTCGGCGATCTTCAACACCCCTGACTACCAGGCCGTGATCGGCAACATGCGTGCAGAACTGGCGCTGGCGCGTCCATGAGCGGTTTTGAGCAACTGTTTCCCGGTAAATTGCCGCGGCTGGTGATGTTCGACCTGGACGGCACCCTGGTCGATTCGGTGCCGGACCTGGCGGCTGCGGTGGATCACATGTTGCTCAAGCTGGGGCGCAAACCGGTTGGCATCGAGTCGGTGCGCGACTGGGTCGGCAACGGTGTGCACATGCTGGTGCGTCGGGCCCTGGCCAATCACATCGATGCCGAAGGCGTCGATGAGGTGGAGGCCGAGCACGCGCTGGAACTGTTCAACGCCGCCTACGAAGACGGCCACGAGCTGACCGTGGTTTACCCCGGCGTACGCGACACCCTCAAGTGGCTGCACAAGCAGGGCGTGGAAATGGCCCTGATCACCAACAAGCCGGAGCGCTTCGTCGCACCGTTGCTGGACCAGATGAAGATCGGCCGGTATTTCCGCTGGATCATTGGCGGCGATACCCTGCCACAGAAAAAGCCCGATCCGGCGGCGCTGTTCTTTGTGATGAAAATGGCCAATATCCCGGCCTCCCAGTCGTTGTTTATCGGCGATTCGCGCAGCGATGTGCTGGCCGCAAAAGCCGCGGGCGTGCAGTGCGTGGCCCTGAGCTACGGCTACAACCATGGCCGACCGATTGCCGAAGAGTCACCGGCGCTGGTCATTGATGACCTGCGACAGCTAATCCCCAGTTGCCTGGGAGCGGGCGCTGAGATAACGTTGCCCGACGCTGTCCCATCCCCTTCTGGAAATCCCATCGTGGTGGTCACTCGCAAACTCTGGATGAAAGTCATCAAGGCCCTGGCCCGCTGGCGTTGGCGCGCCTGACTGATCCTGGCCGCGCTGCGGCACGTTTGCCTACCTGACTGTTAGACCCTCACGCCACGAGGCACCTCATGATCCGCGAAGAATTCCTGCGTTTGGCCGCTGCCGGCTACAACCGCATCCCCATGGCCCGGGAAACCCTGGCCGACTTCGATACGCCGCTGTCGATCTACCTGAAACTGGCCGACGAGCCCAATTCCTACCTGCTGGAATCGGTGCAGGGCGGCGAGAAGTGGGGGCGTTACTCGATCATCGGCCTGCCGTGCCGCACGGTTTTGCGGGTGCACGACCATCACGTCAGCATCACCCATGACGGCGTCGAGATCGAAAGCCACGATGTGCAAGACCCGCTGGCATTCGTCGAAGATTTCAAGGCGCGCTACAACGTGCCGACCATCCCTGGCCTGCCGCGGTTCAATGGCGGCCTGGTGGGGTATTTCGGCTACGACTGCGTACGTTACGTGGAACAGCGCCTGGGCAAATGCCCGAACCCCGATCCGTTGGGCGTGCCGGACATCCTGCTGATGGTGTCCGACGCGGTCGTGGTGTTCGACAACCTGGCCGGCAAGATGCACGCGATCGTCCTGGCCGACCCGGCCCAGGCCGATGCGTTCGAGCAAGGCCAGGCCAGCCTCGAAGCCCTGCTGGACAAGCTGCGCCAGCCGATCACCCCGCGTCGCGGCCTGGACCTCAGCCGTCCACCGGCGGCCGACCCGGTGTTTCGCTCCAGCTTTACCCAGGATGACTACGAGCGCGCAGTCGAGACCATCAAGCAATACATCCTCGCCGGTGACTGCATGCAAGTGGTGCCGTCGCAGCGCATGTCCATCGACTTCAAGGCGGCGCCCATCGACCTGTACCGGGCGCTGCGCTGTTTCAACCCGACGCCGTACATGTACTTCTTCAACTTTGGCGACTTCCACGTGGTGGGCAGCTCGCCGGAAGTGCTGGTGCGCGTCGAAGACAACCTGATCACCGTGCGCCCGATTGCCGGTACGCGCCCCCGTGGTGCGACCGAAGAGGCCGACCTGGCGCTTGAAGAAGACCTGCTGTCGGACGACAAGGAAATCGCCGAGCACTTGATGCTCATCGACCTGGGGCGTAACGACACCGGGCGCGTTTCGGAAATTGGCTCGGTGAAACTCACCGAGAAGATGGTGATCGAGCGTTATTCCAACGTGATGCACATCGTGTCCAACGTCACCGGCGAGCTGAAGGCCGGCCTGACGGCGATGGATGCGCTGCGCGCCATTCTGCCGGCGGGCACCTTGTCTGGCGCGCCGAAGATCCGCGCGATGGAAATCATCGACGAACTGGAGCCGGTCAAGCGTGGTGTCTACGGCGGCGCCGTGGGCTATTTTGCGTGGAATGGCAACATGGACACCGCCATTGCGATCCGCACGGCGGTGATCAAGGACGGCGAACTGCATGTGCAGGCGGGCGGCGGGATCGTGGCTGACTCGGTGCCGGCCCTTGAGTGGGAAGAAACCCTGAACAAGCGCCGGGCGATGTTCCGTGCGGTGGCGTTGGCTGAGCAGACGCCGCAAGACTGACGGTCGATCCCGAGCTAAATGTGGGCTTGTGTGGGAGCGGCGGTGCGACGATTCGACTTGCCCGCGATTGCGGAGTGTCAGCCAATAAATCTGGCACTGATACACCGCTATCGCGAGCAAGCTCGCTCCCACATTAGTTTTATGTTGTTCTTACGACCGGTTTAGAAATCCAGGCTCACCCCGACACTGACCCCTTGCTGGGTCAGGCTGTCATCCTTCCTCACGTTATACGCCGCGCGCAACGCCAGTTCCTCAGTCAGCTTGTGGCTGACCCCGAGACTCAAGCGCTCCGAATTGCTGCGAGGCGTGTAGCCGTCCAGCTTGAAATCGATCCCCTGCACGCTGTTGAGCGAAATATTCACCTTTTGGGTGTCATTCTCGAACTCATGCTCGTGAGCCACTTCGCCAAACACCTGGGTGTGCGGGGTGACGCGGTAGCTGCCCTGCAGGCCAACGCCCAGGCGCCTGGAGTCGCGCTGCTGATCATCAAAGGTCAGCGCGGTGGAGCGGTTGCCTTTTTCCCCGTAGCCATCGACTTCGACCCGCGCATAGTCGGCGCTGATGAACGGTGACAGGTGCCAATCGCTACCGACCCCGGCAATGTCATAGCCCACGCGGCCGCTCAAGGCCCAGAGCCAGCCATCGGTGTCGCCTGTTTCTGAGCCTTCGCTGACGCCCAGGGCGAACTTGCGCTTGAGGCTGTCGAAGTCCAGCCGGCCGCCGGTCAGCGCGGCATCGGCCCACCAGTGATTGTGCTGATATTGCGCGAATGCACTGCCCATGTAGCTGTTGAGCTTGTAGTCCGAGTCGCTGGTGCCGGCTTCGAGCGTCTGGCGATACAGCCCGGCCGCCACGCCTACGCGCCAACCCTCGTCGAGGCGATAGCTGGTGCCGACATTCAGGTTGTAGCCACTGCCGTCGCCACTGGCCGAGCGGCCTTGACCGTCGAAGTCCAGGCGCTGGCCACCACCGGCGACAATCGCGCGCCATTGGCCAACGGCCTGCCAGTTGCCGTTGTCCGCCTGCCATTGGTTGCGCAATTCATCCTGATGGGCGCGCAGGGTGCCTTGGGCCATCTCTGGCAGCAAGGTCAGTTCCCAGGGGGCGGCGAGCAGCGAATAGGCGTAGTCGGCGATCAAGCGTTGCCCGGCAATGGTCGGGTGGACCGAGTCGTTGTAGATCAGCTTGGTCGGGTCCGGTTGGGTGCCGCCAATGCCATAGGTCGGGTTGGCGGTGCAGCCGTTACCACTGAAGCAGGTGCCGGTCAGGTTCTGCCCGGTCGCCAGGCCAAATCGGCCCGGGTCGGCGAAGGACTCCTGCAACAGCAGTGGGATATTCAATGGGATGATCTGGGCATCGATCTGCGACAGGCGCTGGACCAAGGCCTGATTGAAAATAGTGCTCAGGGCGGAGGTTGCTGCCTGCTGCGGCGTGCCGTTGATGGCGGGTGTCAGGCCCAGGTCGGGCAGCATCCACACCATGATGTAGCGTGCGCCGGCTTGTTGCAGGGCCTGGGCGCTGTCGGCCAGGCGCCCGCCGGCGGCTACGGCCTGGCCTGGGCTAAGGACGCGTTGTTGCAGGAAGTCATTACCGCCACCGGACAGAAAATACAGCGCCTTGGGGTCGGCGCGGCCCCCGTTTGCGGGCAGATAACCCTGGCGACTGCGCAACACCGTGCCCGCGCCCGTATTGCCGGGAGGGATCGCGGTGTTGGAGACCTGGGTGATGGAATCGAGGATGTTGTCGGTACGGTAGCCGCCGACCGCCCAGTTGTTGCCGTCAGGCAAGCCTTGCACCGCGCGAACCGGTGAGGTCGAGGCATTCAGGTCGTTTGGCGCGACCCCCAGTTTCGAGCCCAGCAGGGTCGATGAAACCAGGCCATAGTCACCCTGGAATGTAGGGCCGGTGCGGTTGGTAAAGCGCAGGGTCGCGCCGGACACACCATCGGGAAACTGGCCCGCGTCTGCCAGGCTATCGCCGAAAACGACCATAGTTGAATAAGGTGAAGGCGCTGCAAACGCTTGTGCGCAGGCCAGTGACAAGAGGCAGCCGGTCAGGGGCGCAACAAAAGAGGGTCTGGGCATAGGGCATTCCATGTGATTGTTTTTGTATCGGAAGTGAAACACTAGCAATGTAGTGGGAGTTCCCTGTGGGGAAAATCGTTTTTTCCTACAAACCCTTGGTCATAGCCCCCGTATTTGCTGCTCCATATTGCACCGTCGGCGAGGCTACGTTACTGTGCCTGAACGTATGAATGAGACCCTCCCCGTGTTGATCATCAGCAAACTCTTGATGCGAGTAGTCAAGGCACACGCCCGTTGGCGTTGGCGCGCCTGAATTTTCTCTGCCGGCCCGGCCGGACCTGTACCGATTTGCCTTCTTCACCCGTTGTTCGACGCCCCTTGCCGGCTGACCCCGGCAACCGGAACGTGCGTCTGGCAGCGGGTCACGCTCTTGGAAGGCAGTCATCCAAAATCAGTGAATTCAAGAGGTTTGAACCCACATGTTGCTGATGATTGATAACTACGACTCCTTTACCTACAACGTTGTGCAATACCTGGGCGAGCTTGGTGCCGAGGTCAAGGTGGTGCGCAACGATGAAATGACAGTGGCGCAGATTGCCGCCCTGAATCCTGAGCGCATCGTGGTTTCCCCAGGCCCCTGCACGCCGACCGAAGCGGGCATCTCCCTGGACGCCATCCGCTTTTTTGCCGGCAAGCTGCCGATTCTCGGGGTTTGCCTGGGCCACCAGTCCATCGGCCAGGCGTTTGGTGGCGACGTGGTGCGCGCCCGCCAGGTGATGCACGGCAAGACCAGCCCGGTGTTCCATAATGATCAAGGTGTGTTCCAGGGCTTGAACCTGCCGGTGACGGTGACCCGCTACCACTCACTGGTGGTCAAGCGCCAGACCTTGCCCGAGTGCCTGGAACTGACGGCCTGGACCCAGCTGGAAGACGGCTCGGTCGACGAGATCATGGGCCTGCGGCACAAGACACTGAATGTCGAAGGGGTGCAGTTTCACCCCGAATCAATCCTGACCGAGCAGGGCTACGAGCTGTTCGCCAACTTTCTCAAGCAGAGCGGCGGCACGCGCTAAGGACTTTCCATGGATATCAAGACTGCCCTGAGCCGTATCGTCGGCCATCTGGACCTGAGCACCGCTGAGATGAGCGATGTCATGCGCGAAATCATGACCGGCCAATGCACCGATGCGCAGATTGGCGCCTTTATGATGGCCATGCGTATGAAGAGCGAGAGCATCGACGAAATCGTCGGCGCCGTCTCGGTGATGCGTGAACTGGCGGACAAGGTCGAGCTCAAGACCCTCGACGGTGTGGTCGATGTGGTTGGCACCGGCGGCGATGGTGCGAATATTTTCAACGTCTCGACGGCGTCCTCCTTCGTGGTGGCGGCTGCCGGCTGCACCGTGGCCAAGCACGGCAACCGTGCCGTCTCCGGCAAGAGCGGCAGTGCCGACCTGCTGGAAGCGGCCGGGATCTACCTGAACTTGACACCGGTGCAGGTGGCGCGCTGCATCGACAACGTCGGCATCGGCTTTATGTTTGCCCAGTCCCACCATGGGGCGATGAAGCACGCCGCCGGCCCGCGCAAGGACCTGGGCCTGCGCACCCTGTTCAACATGCTTGGCCCGCTTACGAATCCGGCCGGTGTGAAACATCAGGTGGTGGGCGTGTTCAGCCAGGCGCTGTGCCGGCCATTGGCCGAAGTTCTGCAGCGCCTGGGCAGCAAGCATGTGCTGGTGGTGCACTCCAAGGATGGCCTGGACGAGTTCAGCCTGGCGGCCCCGACCTTTGTGGCCGAGTTGAAGAACGATCAGGTCACCGAATACTGGGTCGAGCCAGAAGACCTCGGCATGAAGAGCCAGAGCCTGCATGGCCTGGCGGTGGACAGCCCGGCGGCGTCCCTGGAATTGATTCGCGATGCCCTGGGGCGTCGCAAGACCGAAAACGGCCAGAAAGCGGCCGAGATGATTGTTCTGAATGCTGGCGCGGCACTTTATGCAGCCGATCACGCCTATAGTCTTACAGAAGGTGTCGCCTTGGCCCACGATGCGCTGCATACGGGTCTGGCTCGCGAAAAGCTCGAAGAGCTGGGAGCATTCACGGCCGTATTCAAGATGGAGAATGAAGGATGAGCGTGCCAACAGTTCTGGAAAACATCCTCGCCCGCAAAGTTGAAGAAGTGGCCGAACGCCGCGCACGGGTGAGCCTGGCCGAGTTGGAAAGCCTGGCAAAAAGCGCCGAGGCACCCCGCGGTTTTGCCAATGCCCTGGTCACCCAGGCCAAGCTCAAGCAGCCAGCGGTGATCGCCGAGATCAAAAAGGCCTCGCCGAGCAAAGGCGTGATCCGCGAGCACTTCGTGCCAGCAGAGATTGCGGCCAGCTATGAGAAGGGCGGGGCGACTTGCCTTTCGGTGCTCACCGACATTGACTACTTCCAGGGCTCCGACGCTTACCTGCAACAAGCCCGCGCCGCGTGCAAGTTGCCGGTGATCCGCAAGGACTTCATGATCGACCCGTACCAGATCGTCGAAGCGCGGGCGTTGGGCGCGGATTGTGTGTTGCTGATCGTGTCGGCCTTGGGCGACGGGCAGATGGCCGAGCTGGCGGCAGTTGCCAAAGGCGTGGGCCTGGATGTGCTGGTCGAAGTCCATGACGGTGACGAACTGGAGCGTGCGCTGAAAACCCTTGATACACGGCTGGTGGGGGTCAATAACCGCAACCTGCACACCTTTGAAGTCAACCTGGAAACCACCCTGGACCTGCTGCCGCGCATTCCCCGCGACCGCCTGGTGATTACCGAGAGCGGGATCGTCAATCGCGCGGATGTGGAGTTGATGGAAATCAGCGACGTCTACTCGTTCCTGGTCGGCGAGACCTTTATGCGGGCGGAGAATCCTGGGGCGGAGTTGCAGCGCCTGTTTTTCCCGGAGCGTGGCCTGCCGGTCAGTGGTTCGACGCTGGATTGATCCAAAAGGGGCTCACTTTGGGAGCTGGCTTGTGTGGGAGCTGGCTTGCCTGCGATAGCATCACCTCGGTGCAACAGAGACACCGAGGCGACAGCATCGCAGGCAAGCCAGCTCCCACATTTTTTGTGTTTATTCAGAAAGGTAGGTGTTCGATGATCCAACCCGTAGCGATGACCGTTGAAGCAGGCCTTGCCGCCGAGCAGGACTTGCTGGCTGCCGTCTGCGCGGGTGAGCAATCCTTCGGCCTGCTGTTCTGGCAACCCAGCGACCAGGCCCTGGTGATGCCTCGTCGCCTAAGCCGCTTGCCTGCGTTTGAAGCGGCGAGCCAGGTATCGGCCGCCCACGGTTGGCCGGTGTTGCTACGGGAAACCGGCGGTGAACCGGTGCCGCAATCGAGCGCCACGGTCAATATCGCCCTGGTCTACGCACCGCCGCGCAGTGAGGGCGACCAGGGCCGGATTGAAACCGGCTACTTGCGTCTGTGCCAACCCATCTGTGACCTGCTGACCGAATTGGGTGGCGATGCCTCCGTGGGCGAAATCGACGGGGCCTTTTGCGATGGCCGCTATAACGTCAACCTCGACGAGCGCAAGATGGTCGGTACGGCCCAGCGCTGGCGCCAGAGTGGTGGGCGCCCGGTGGGCCTGGTGCATGGCGCGCTGTTGCTGGATAACCATCGCGAGGAACTGATTGCGGCGGTCAACCGCTTCAATCAGGCGTGCGGCCTGGAGCAGCGGGTGCGCGCCGACAGCCATATCGCCTTGCATGAAGCTTTTGCTGCGCCGGATGCCATCAGCCGCCTCGACGGTTTATACCGGCAGATGCTGGCGCAGGTCTTTGCGCCCTAGCGAGTACCGAACACTACCATCGTCTTGCCTTTGACGTGCACCAGGTTGCGCTCTTCCAGATCCTTGAGCACTCGACCGACCATCTCCCGCGAACAACCGACGATCCGCCCGATCTCCTGGCGAGTAACCTTGATCTGCATGCCGTCGGGATGGGTCATGGCATCGGGCTGCTTGCACAGTTCCAGCAGGCAGCGGGCCACGCGCCCGGTGACGTCGAAGAACGCCAGGTCGCCGACTTTGCGCGTGGTGTTGCGCAAGCGCTGGGCAATCTGGCCGCTCAGAGCGTAGAGGATGTCGGGGTCCTGTTGGGCCAGCTCGCGAAACTTCGTGTAGCTGATTTCTGCGACCTCGCACTCGATCTTGGCCCTTACCCAGGCGCTGCGTTCCTGTTCTTTCCCGGCTTGCTCAAACAGGCCCAGCTCCCCGAAAAAATCACCGGTATTGAGGTAGGCGATGATCATTTCGCGGCCGTCTTCATCCTCGATCAGGATCGTGACTGAACCTTTGATAATAAAGAACAGGGTTTCCGAGCGTTCCCCGGCGCAGATGATGTTCTGCTTGGCCGGATAGCGCCGACGCTGACAATGGGTCAGCAACTTATCGAGGTTCTTGATCTTGGGTGTGGGGGGGGTAATAGCAACCATGGTTGTATCCCGAAAAGACTGCACGGTGTGGTTGGACGTGTATTTTTTATCGAGCGAGGTCCATCCAGTGGATGGCAATGCGCCATTGATTTGGCGCCAGCTTAACAGACACATTCTGACTCGATCAGGGAATTTACCTATCAACGCCCACTGTTGATCGTGTTCCGGCAGAACACTGCGCTCGCGGGGGCCTGTGATAAGCTGACGCCCCTTTTTTAGCAGTGGAGTCTGGGCGATGAAGGCACGCATCCAATGGGCGGGCGAAGCCATGTTCCTCGGTGAGTCGGGCAGTGGTCATGTGGTGGTCATGGACGGCCCGCCAGAAGCCGGTGGCCGCAATCTGGGGGTACGTCCCATGGAAATGCTCCTGCTCGGCGTGGGTGGCTGCAGCAACTTCGATGTGGTCAGTATCCTGAAGAAGTCGCGCCAGGCAGTGGAAAGCTGCGAAGCCTTTCTGGAGGCCGAGCGCGCGACTGAAGACCCGAAGGTATTCACCAAGATCCATATGCATTTTGTGGTCAAGGGGCGTGCGCTGAAGGAAGCGCAGGTCAAGCGGGCCATCGAACTGTCGGCGCAGAAGTACTGCTCGGCCTCGATCATGCTCGGCGCGGCCGGTGTGGCCATTACTCATGATTACGAGATCATTGAGTTGGGTTGATCACAGGACCTGCTGGCAAAAAGAAAGGGCGCTTTGCAAGCGCCCTTTTTTGCAGTTCAGATTCGGTAGGTGCTCTTGGTCATGACCTTGGCCATCAGGCTCATGCCAAACCTCACTGGCGCCGGGAAGCGGAAACCGCCGGCATCCAGCGCGCTTTCTGCGTGCTGCTCTTCATCGATACGCATCTGCTCAAGAATCGCCCGGGATTTTTCGTCCGCGGCCGGCAGTTGTTCCAGATGCTCATCCAGGTGCTTGCACACCTGATGTTCGGTGGCGGCGACAAAACCCAGGCTGACCTTGTCGCTGATCAAGCCAGCAGCGGCACCGATACCAAACGACAGCCCATAAAACAGTGGGTTCAGCACACTGGGGTGGCTGCCCAACTGACGGATACGTTGCTCACACCAGGCCAGGTGGTCGATTTCTTCCTCGGCCGCATGCTCCATGGCTGCGCGCACTTGCGGCAGCTTGGCGGTCAGGGCCTGGCCCTGGTACAGCGCCTGGGCACAGACTTCACCGGTATGGTTGATACGCATCAGGCCAGCGACATGCCGGGTATCCGTCTGGCTCATTTGTGCTTCGGGTTGCACGATGGCCGGTGATGGGCGATACGGCTGGCCGCTGAAGGGCAGCAGCGTACGCATGGCGGTGTCGGCTTGCAGCAACAGTCGGTCAATCGGCGAGTAGTGACGCTGGGTAGTCATGCTGACCTCCGGGAAAAATCTCGGCGGCCAGTTTACCGCAAGAGAGGGGTGTGCGTTTGCGCTGGGTCATGCTTCTTGCAGGGGCCGGCAAGCCGGCTCCTGCAATGGGGGGCCTCAGCCCGGTGGCCAGTTCATCTGGCGTTGACCCAATACGTGCATATGAATGTGATAGACGGTCTGGCCGCCATCCTCATTGCAGTTCATCACCACACGAAAGCCTTTTTCACAGCCTTGTTCCACGGCCAGGCGCTGGGCGGTGAACAGGATATGCCCAGCCAGGCCCTTGTCTTCTTCCGTAAGGTCGTTGAGGGTGCGGATCGGTTTTTTCGGAATCACCAGGAAATGCACGGGGGCCATTGGCGCAATATCGTGGAAGGCCAGGACCTGGTCATCCTCGTAGATAATCCTCGCGGGTATTTCTCTGTTGATGATCTTGGTGAACAGAGTATCCACAGCTGTTTCTCCATTATGAAAGTGCAGGGTGAGTGTACTCAGCAGGTCAGCGCGGGCAATAGGCTTTGTTGATGGCGCCGGCAATCTTGCGGGTCAACCAGCGCGGGCTCAAGCGCGGGCTGAATGCCAGCCAGCGGTTACGGCGACCGGGAATAATGATCGCTTTGTTCTTTGCCAGGGCACGCACGGTGTGCAGCGCCACTTCTTCCGGGCTCATCAGTTGTTGACGGTCCAGCTTGGCAGTGTCCATCTGCGCGGTGCCGAAGAAGGCGGTGCGTGTCGGGCCGGGGCAGAGCACTGAAACCTTGATGCCACAGCTCTTCAGCTCTTCGCGCAGGCCTTCGGAAAAGTGCAGCACATAGGCCTTACTGGCGTAATAGGTGCTCATCCACGGCCCCGGCTGGAAGGCCGCGACCGAGGCGACGTTGAGGATCTGCCCCCCACCGTGCAGGGCCATGGCATTACCCAGCGCGTGGCACAGGCGGGTCAGGGCCAGGATGTTGACCTCGATCAGGTCCTGCTCGGTCATCCAGTCCTGGGCCAGGAACGGGCCGCTGGTGCCCATGCCGGCGCAGTTGACCAGCAAGTCGATCTGCCGCTCGCCTTCTTCCAGCTCCAGCAGGAACCCCGAAAGCCGCAATGGCTCACCCAGGTCGCAGGCGCGGAACAACACTTCGACGCCAAAGCGTTGGGTCAGCTCTATGGCAATACTTTCCAACTGATCACGCTGGCGGGCCACCAGAATCAAGCTGCGGCCGCGACGGGCCAGTGCTTCGGCCAGGGCCAGGCCGATGCCGCTGGAGGCGCCGGTGATCAGAGCGTAACGGGTCATGCGTTTCTCCATCGCAACGCCACCGGGCCTGCGACAGATGCGTCACAGGCGTGGGGCGTTTCTTCATTCTTCTGGAGAGTCTACAGGTTCGGCTGCTTCGGCAGCACTTTGCACATCTTCTTCACCGGCGATGACGCTCTGGTCAGCTTCATCATCGGTGCTCATGGCGCTGCTTTCGTAGCCGCTGTCCACGCTGGTTTCCAGTTGGTCCAGATAACCACTCATGCCCAGCATCACTGCGGCGGCGAATATCAGCGGGATGATTGCCAGCCACAGAGTGGCCAGGACTTTCACGGCGGTGGAGTTGCGTGGCGGTGGCGCACCATATTGGTTGGCGCCCGCATTGCCTGGCAGCACAATCAGCAGGATCGGGAAAATGCTGCCTACGATCGGCACCAGGTTCAGGAACCATAACCACCCGGACCAGCCCAGGTCATGCAGGCGTTGCACGGTGATCTGGACACTGATCCACACAGAGGCCACAAACAGGGCGGTACCGAGCAGTGAGCCAATGATGATTGCGGCCGTGGGGGAGACGGCCGCAACACCCAGGCCAACCGTGAACAGGGCACCAACGATGGCTGACAAGACCATACTCAAGACCAGCGTCCAGGCGAGGAAGCGCAGGCGACCTATCCGCCCGTTGATGGTGAAGACCTTTAGGGTGGAAAACTCAGGAAGGTTATCCCCCACGGCTGCGCGCGGCGGTGCATACGGCGACGCGGCCGGGCGCGAAAAGTCAGAGGCGCCGGAATCGGTCTCGTGGGTTTCGGCCAGGTTGAAGGCCACGGGTTGTTCGGCTTCGATACGTGCATCAACCCCGGCGTTTTTCAAGGCGGCCAGGTAGGTTTCGGCATCGGGGTGGGACAGGTCGCGTTTGAGCGCAACCGGGCGCCCGGTGAAGAGCTTTTCGATCGCCTCGACTTCGCTTTTGAACAGTTCGGCCAGGTTCAGCTTGGCGGTGGTGCTTTCGACACCCGGGAGCAGGGCTCCATCAAACACAATCTTGAAACGGTTGTCGCTCATGCGGGCATCCTTGTCACTTTTCAGGGGGTAATGCAGGCCTGCTTCAATGGGCAGGCCTGGCGGGTATGTCAGCGTGGCCAGCGCAATTGTGCTGCTTGCTCGCGGGCCTTGCGGTATTCGGCATCGAGGCGGGCAACCAGTTCATCGACACTGGGTAAATCGTTAATCTCACCCACGCCCTGGCCGGCGGACCAGACCGTCTTCCAGGCTTTTGCCTCGTCGCTGAGGGGCTTGAGCTTGGCGCCAAAGTTGACTTCACCCTTGCCTTGCAGGGCGGCGAGGTCGAAACCGGCGTTTTCCAGGCTCTGACGCATAAAGCTCGCCGGCACGCCGGACACCGCCGGAGTGTGCACGATATCGGCCGCGCGCGATGTGAGCAGCATCTCTTTATAGGCATCGGGGGCGTGGCTTTCAGTGGTGCCGATAAAGCGCGTGCCGAAATAGGCGAGATCGGCACCGAGCAATTGCGCGGCGAGGATTTCGTGCCCATGGTTCAGGCAGCCGGCCAGCAGCAGGGTCTTGTCGAAGAACTGGCGGATTTCGGCGATCAGCGAGAACGGACTCCAGGTGCCGGCATGGCCACCGGCTCCCGCTGCCACGGCGATCAGCCCGTCGACACCGGCTTCGGCAGCTTTTTCGGCATGGCGCCGGGTGGTGACGTCATGGAACACCAGGCCGCCGTAGCTGTGTACGGCGTCTACCAATTCTTTGACCGCGCCCAGGCTGGTGATGACGATCGGCACCTTGTGCTCGACACAGATCGCCAGGTCAGCCTCAAGGCGCGGGTTGCTGTGGTGCACGATCAGGTTGACCGCGTAGGGCGCGGGGTTGTCCAGCAGCGCCAGGCCCGCCTCGATTTCTTCCAGCCAGGCCTTGAAACCACTGCTTTCGCGTTGGTTGAGTGCCGGGAAGCTCCCGACCACGCCATTGCGGCAGCACGCCAGGACCAGTTGTGGGTTGGAAATCAGGAACATCGGCGCAGCCACCACGGGCAGGCGCAGACGTTGTTCTAGCAAAGCGGGCAGCGACATTGGAAGTACCCCGGATTAAGTGCAACTGATGAGAGTTAGAACGGCTTTACGACGACCAAAATTACAATAGCCAGCAATATCAGAACTGGCACTTCATTGAACCAGCGATAAAAGACATGGCTGCGGGTGTTTTCGCCACGGGCAAAACGTTTTACCTGGGCGCCACACATATGGTGGTAGCCGATCAGGATCACCACCAGGGTCAACTTGGCGTGCATCCAGCCACCCTGGCTGAAGACGCTCGGGTTAAGGCTGATCAACCAGATACCGAAGACCAGCGTGGCGATCATCGCCGGCAGCATGATGCCCTTGTACAGCTTGCGCTCCATGAGGCTGAAGCGCTCCTGGCTGACAGCATCCTGGCTTTGTGCGTGGTAGACGAACAGGCGCGGTAGGTAAAACAGCCCGGCAAACCAGCAGACAATGCTGACGATATGAAAGGCTTTGAGCCATAGATAAAGCATTTTTAGTTATTCCCAGGTTCACGGTAACTGGAGATAGTAGAGGTTAGAGTGTGCGCACGTCACCTTGACGGTTGTCGCAGAACGATACGGCCCCTATTATCGACGGCTTTCCAGTGGTTCGTTGAGGGCAGGTTTATGGTCAAGGTCGGTATCGTCGGCGGCACGGGTTACACCGGTGTCGAATTGCTGCGTCTGTTGGCTCAGCATCCGCAAGCTGAGGTGGTGGTCATCACCTCCCGATCCGAGGCCGGCCTGGCCGTTGCCGATATGTATCCCAACCTGCGCGGTCATTACGACGGGTTGGCGTTCAGCGTTCCGGATATCAAGACCCTGGGTGCCTGCGACGTGGTGTTCTTTGCCACGCCGCACGGGGTTGCCCATGCCTTGGCCGGCGAGCTGCTGGCGGCCGGGACCAAGGTCATCGACCTCTCGGCGGACTTCCGCCTGCAGGATGCCGATGAGTGGGCCAAGTGGTACGGTCAGCCCCATGGTGCTCCAGAGCTGCTCGAAGAGGCGGTGTATGGTTTGCCCGAGGTCAATCGCGAGCAGATCAGGCAGGCGCGCCTGATTGCCGTGCCGGGTTGCTATCCGACGTCGGCCCAGTTGGGTTTCCTGCCGTTGCTGGAGGCCGGCCTGGCTGATGCTTCGCGCCTGATTGCCGACTGCAAGTCGGGGGTCAGTGGCGCAGGTCGCGGTGCGGCCGTAGGCTCCTTGTACTCCGAGACCTCGGAAAGCATGAAGGCGTATGCCGTCAAAGGTCATCGTCACCTGCCGGAAATTCGCCAGGGCCTGCGCCGTGCGGCCGGCCGTGACGTTGGCCTGACGTTTGTGCCGCACCTGACCCCGATGATCCGTGGGATTCACTCGACACTGTATGCAACCGTTACGGATCGCTCGGTGGATCTGCAGGCATTGTTCGAGAAGCGTTATGCCAATGAGCCGTTCGTCGATGTGATGCCGGCCGGCAGCCACCCGGAAACCCGCAGCGTGCGCGGTGCCAACGTGTGCCGGATTGCCGTGCATCGTCCGCAGGATGGCGACCTGGTGGTGGTGCTGTCGGTTATCGATAACCTGGTCAAGGGCGCGTCGGGCCAGGCTGTGCAGAACTTGAACATCTTGTTCGGCCTGGATGAGAAGCTCGGCTTGTCCCACGCCGGCATGCTGCCTTAAGGCTTTGGCTGCTGTGCAAAAGGCCCGTTGATCGGGCCTTTTGTGTTTTTTAGGGGGCGCCGGGCAGATTGATATACCGTAACAATAGTTGACCGCTTTTCTAGGAGAAGCGGATAATGGCCGCCATCACGCATATGGCGGCGCTACGCCGGGAGATTATCAGCATGAGCGTTGAATCCTTCACCCCCACGGCTTTGCAATTCACCCACGGTGCTGCGCACAAGGTGAAGAGCCTGGTCGATGAAGAGGGTAATGATCGCTTGAAGCTGCGCGTATTCGTTACGGGCGGCGGTTGTTCAGGGTTTCAGTACGGCTTTACCTTCGATGAAGATGTGGCCGATGACGACACCATCGTCGAGCGCGAGGGCGTAAGCCTGGTCGTGGATCCGATGAGCTTCCAGTACTTGGCGGGTGCCGAGGTGGATTACCAGGAAGGTTTGGAAGGCTCGCGCTTTGTGATCAAAAATCCGAATGCCACCACGACTTGTGGTTGCGGTTCGTCGTTTTCGATCTGATCGATAGCGGGTAGGCAAAACGCCGCTTGGCTCTTATGGGGCAAGCGGCGTTTTGCTATCTGCGATTCAGGCGGGGTAGATCGCGCCCAGTACGCGAAGGCCGCGGGCACCGGTCACGCTTGGGCGGTTGGCGGCGATGCCTTCAAGGCAGCAATGGGCCAGCCAGGCGAAGGCCATGGCTTCCACCCAGTCAGGATCTACGCCGTAGGTGGCGGTGCTGCTGACGCGGGTGGCCGGTAGCATGGCGGCGAGGCGGTTCATCAGCGTGGTGTTATGCGCGCCGCCGCCACACACCAGCAGGGTTTCGGTGTGCGATTGCGCGGATTTCAATGAGGCAACGATGGTCTGCGCCGTCAGTTCCAGCAGCGTGGCCTGGACATCCTGGGCATGCAGTGATGGCAGTCGGCCGAGGTGCTGTTCCAGCCAGGGCAGGTTGAAGACTTCGCGCCCTGTGCTTTTTGGGCCCTGGGTCAGGAAGAAAGGGTCACTGAGCAACGCGCTGAGCAGCTGTGGCTCGACCTTTCCTGTCGCCGCCCATTGGCCGTCGCGGTCAAAGGTTGCGCCCCGTTGCTGGTGAATCCAGGCGTCCAGCAGGACATTGCCTGGGCCGCAGTCAAAACCCGCTACCGGTTTGCCGGTCTCGATCAGGCTCAGGTTGCTGAAGCCGCCGACATTCAGTACTGCGCGGTTGCCGTCGGCCTCGCCAAACAGCGATTCGTGAAAGGCTGGCACCAGTGGCGCACCCTGACCACCGGCGGCCACATCGCGGCTACGAAAGTCACTGACCACGGTGATTCCGGTCAGCTCAGCCAGTAAGGCGGGGTTGCCGATCTGTACGGTGAAACCGCGGGCAGGCTCGTGGCGAATGGTTTGTCCGTGGCTGCCAATTGCGCGGATGTTGTGGTGAGTGAGCTGCTGTTGCTCCAGCAAAGCATGAATGCCCTGGGCGGCGAGTGTTACCCAGTTTTGCTGGGCAATCGCCGAACGTGCAATCTCGTCCGGGCCGCTGGCGCAAAGGCCCAGCAGTTCAACACGCAGGGGGGCGGGCATGGGGATGTAGTGCGTGGCGATCAGCTTGACCGCCGTTTCCTGCTCGATCAGCGCAATATCCAGGCCATCGAGGCTGGTCCCGGACATCACACCTATATAGAGCGCCATCGCTTAGCGCTTCGCCGAAGCCAGCATGGTGGCGCGTTCCTGGTCCATGCGTGCCATCAGCGGTTGGCTTTGCTGAAGGAAGCGGGCGCGCTCGGCCTTGGCGATCGGGTCGGCCATTGGCAGCTTCTGGCCCAGCGGGTCGACGTGCACACCGTTGACCTGGAACTCATAGTGCAGGTGCGGGCCGGTGGACAGGCCAGTGGTGCCGATATAGCCGATCACTTGGCCTTGCTTGACGTTGCCGCCGGTCTTCACACCTTTGGCAAAGCCTTGCATGTGACCGTAGAGCGTACGGTAGCTGTTGCCGTGCTGGATGATAACGGTGTTGCCGTAGCCGCCGCGGCGCCCGGCCAGCAGCACCTTGCCGTCGCCGGCAGACTTGATCGGCGTGCCGCGCGGTGCGGCATAGTCCACGCCTTTGTGGGCGCGGATTTTGTTCAGAATTGGATGCTTGCGGCCCATGGAGAAACGCGAGCTAATACGGGCGAAGTCAACCGGAGTACGGATGAAGGCCTTGCGCATGCTATTGCCGTCGGCGGTGTAGTAGCTGCTATTGCCTTGTTTGTTGGTGTAGCGCACGGCGGTGTAGGTCTTGCCGCGGTTGGTAAAACGCGCCGACAGGATATTACCGGTGCCGACGACCTTGCCGTTGGCTACCTTTTGCTCGTAGATCACGTCGAACTCGTCACCCTGGCGAATATCCTGGGCGAAGTCGATGTCGTAGCCAAATACGCTGGCCATGTCCATGGTCATGCTGTGGGACAGGCCCGCGCGCGCTGCGGACTGGGACAATGAGCTGTTGATCACGCCATGAATGTAGGCCGAGCGCATCACCGGCTTGGTGGTCACGCGATTGAAGGCAAAGCCCTTGGCGCCCTTGGTCAGGGTGATGCTTTCGAGGTCATTGAGGTTGCTGTGCAGGGTGGTCAGTTGGCCGTCCGGGGTCAGCTCGAACTGAAGCTTCTGGCCACGCTTGAGTTGGGTGAACTGTTTGGCTTGCTTATCGCTGGCCAGCACCTCATTAACAGTCGTGGCTGGAAGGCCGACCTTTTCAAACAGCGTCGATAGCGTGTCACCTTTGCCCACGATGACTTCACGATGCTCCGGGCCCTTTGCGATCTGGGGTGTAGGTGCTGCCTGGGCGGTTTGCTGGGTGTCGTCCGCACTGTCTTCGATCTGTGCAAATGGTGACTCGACGCTTGCGGTTGTGGCTTGTTGCGCGTCAGAGGCGTCTTGATCTTGTGTCAATTGTTCAATCGGGCTCTCCAAGTCAAGGCTCAGAGTCGTTCGTTTGGCTTCTACGTCACTGGAAGGGAATACCAGGAGTGCCAGGCTGAGAAGGGCGGCGATACCACTTGCGGCGAGCAGGTGGGTCTTCGGGTAAAGCGGCGGCGCTTTAGACGGTTCAGTGGTCATAGGTAATTTTGACTTTGAAAAGATGAAATGGAAAAGATGAATGACATGATGAAGATGAAATAACTGTATAAAATATAACCAAATCATCTGTGGTGCAAGCTTGCGAATGCCGGGCTCGCCGAATGGTGTCTGTTTACAGGGCAAAACTTGTAATTAGTCCCTGATCTTGTATGGTTGGTTCCCTTTGAATCTGAGCCTTGCGGGTCTGTTATGAAGTCGGTTGAAGAGCAGCTAGCGCTGATCAAACGTGGTGCGGAAGAACTGTTGGTCGAGGCCGAGCTGATCGAAAAGCTCAAGCGTGGCCAACCCCTGCGTATTAAGGCTGGCTTTGATCCGACAGCGCCGGATCTGCACCTGGGTCATACCGTGCTTATTAATAAGCTGCGCCAGTTCCAGGAGCTGGGGCACCAGGTGATCTTCCTTATAGGTGACTTCACCGGGATGATCGGCGACCCGAGTGGTAAGAGCGCCACGCGCCCGCCGCTGACCCGTGAGCAGGTTCTCGATAATGCCGAGACCTACAAGACCCAGGTCTTCAAGATTCTCGATCCGGCCAAGACCGAGGTGGCGTTCAACTCCACATGGATGGATCAAATGGGCCCGGCGGACTTTATTCGCCTGACATCCCAGTACACCGTTGCGCGGATGCTTGAGCGCGATGACTTCGATAAGCGCTACTCCACCAATCAGCCTATTGCGATTCACGAGTTCCTATATCCGTTGGTTCAAGGTTATGACTCGGTGGCGCTGCGTGCGGATGTCGAGCTGGGCGGTACTGATCAGAAGTTCAACCTGTTGATGGGGCGTGAGCTGCAGCGCGCGTATGGTCAGGAGGCCCAGTGCATTCTGACCATGCCATTGCTGGAAGGGTTGGATGGCGTGAAGAAGATGTCCAAGTCGTTGGGCAACTATGTCGGGATCCAGGAAGCACCGGGCGTGATGTACGGCAAGCTGGTTTCTATTCCGGATGCGCTGATGTGGCGTTACTTCGAGCTGTTGAGCTTCCGCTCGATGGATGAGATCAATGCGTTGCGTGCCGACGTAGAGGCGGGTGCGAATCCGCGGGACGTCAAGATCAAGCTCGCGGAAGAGATTGTTGCGCGCTTCCATGGCGAGGAGGCTGCGGCCAGTGCTCACCGTGCGGCGGGCAATCGCATGAAGGATGGCGAGCTGCCGGATGATCTGCCTGAGATTGAGCTGACTGCTGGCGAGGCGATGCCGATCGCGGCTGTCCTTAATAAGGCAGGCCTGGTGAAGAACTCGGCGGTTGCTCGTGACCTTCTGGGTTCTGGTGGTGTGCGTATAGATGGTGAGGTTGTCGATCGCACCTTTATATACGAGCTGGGCGCGACCCACGTTTGCCAGGCCGGCAAGAAGGCATTTGCACGTATTACGCTTAAATCCGAATAAACCTGAAATTAAGGGTTGACGGCGATTTATATCTGTCTATAATTCGCCCCACTTCCGGCGCAGTCGAAACGGAAAACTCCTTGGTAAACAAAGAGTTACGCAGAATTCGACAGCGAGTTGCTTCAGTTCATCGAAGCCCAGAAGGAGTTGGTAGAGCAATGTTGTTTGGCTCTATTAACGTTTCGATCCTCTCGGTCGAAAGCGGAGAAAAAGAGGTGTTGACAGCAGCGTGTAACGCTGTAGAATTCGCCTCCC